>NZ_JADGMN010000024.1:0-53604 GCF_020662285.1 Clostridioides sp. ES-S-0108-01
AGCAATTCAAGTAGTATTGGATAGGTTCTATCCTATCTCTACATATAAGTTTCCCTATATGCTGACTATTTTAGCTACTAACTCATGACTAAAGTCACAAGTGTGTGTAGCTATTTTTTAATCAAATTTAAACATAATATTCACTCATATTGCTTAATTTAGCAATAATTCCTCCTAATCATATATTTATATATAATTATACAGTAAAATTACAACATAGTCTAACCTACTTCAAACATGAAATTTGTTATTATATAAAAAGTAAGAACCTGATAATAAAGCAATTTAAACTTTTTATCAGGCTCTTATCTTATCTATCTCTTAGCGCTATGACAACTCTTACTACTTGAGCATCCAGAGCAACCACATCCACAACTGCTACCATTCTTTTTTAAATTTTTAACCATATGCATTACAGCTAATACCATTAATACTACTACAACAGCTGCTATAACAAATGTAGCCATATTCATCACTCCTTATTTATGTGAATTAATTTTTCATATAACTTAATTTACCGATTTTTTCTTTTTTCATATTTCTATTTGAATAAGCTAAAACTGCAAAGACCACTGCTACTGCTACAATTATAGATATTATTGCCCCAGCAATACTTCCTCCAGTACCTAGAACTAAACTTCCAACTTGATTGATAAGAAGAGCAACTATATATGCTATTAAAGTCTGGAATCCTAATGTAATCCATGTCCATTTCCAAGAACCCATTTCTCTTTTTATAGCTCCAATAGCTGCAAAGCAAGGTGCACAAAGCATATTGAATGCCATAAATGCAAACGCACTAGCTACTGTAAACATACTTGCAACTGAACCAAGAAGTGCTGGGTCTTGCTCTGTTGCATCTGATATACCAAATAAAACTCCAAACGTTCCAACTACATTTTCCTTAGCTACTAGACCTGTAACTGTTGCTACTGATGATTGCCAGTTTCCAAATCCAAGAGGTGCAAATATTGGTGCAACTATATTTCCTAAGCTAGCTAGTATACTATCTCCAGCATCTACCATTTGTAATGACCAGTTAAATGATTGTAAGAACCAAATTACTCCACAAGCTACAAATATAATTGTTCCTGCCTTTATTATAAATGCTTTTCCTCTATCCCACATGTGTATTAAAACACCTTTTGCACTTGGAACATGATATTGAGGTAATTCCATAACAAAAGGAGATGGTTCTCCTGCAAATAAACTAGTTCTCTTTAATATAATTCCGCAGATGATTATCATTACAATACCTAAGAAATACATTGATGGAGCTACCCATGAAGCACCTCCAAATAATGATCCTGCAAATAATGCTATTATTGGAATCTTTGCTCCACATGGAATGAATGTAGTTAACATAATAGTCATTTTTCTATCTCTATCATTCTCTATAGTACGAGTTGACATAACTCCTGGAACTCCACAACCTGAACTTATAAGCATTGGTATAAATGATTTCCCTGAAAGACCAAACTTACGGAAAATTCTATCCATTATAAAAGCTACACGTGACATGTATCCACAGTCTTCTAGTATTGATAATAGTAAGAATAAAAGCATGATTTGTGGTACAAATCCTAATACTGCTCCAACTCCACCAATTAGACCATCAACTACAAGCCCTTGCAACCACTCTGCTACATTTAAAGAAGCTAGAAAATTACTCACATTTCCTTGAATAATTTCTCCAAACAGTACATCATTTGTCCAATCAGTTGCTATAGTGCCCAACGAACTTACTGCGATATAGTAAACTCCCCACATTATAAGTGCAAAAATAGGTAATGCTAGTATACGATTTGTTACAATCTTATCTATCTTATCTGATACAGTTTCCTTACCTTTTCTATTCTTCTTTATTATATTCGAAATTATTGAACTAATAAATTCGTAACGATTGGCTGTTATTATACTTTCACTATCATCGTCCAATTCATCTTCACAATTTATAGTTATTTCTTCAATGCTATTCAATATTGTTTTAGAAATGCCAAGTTTTTGTATAACATTTTCATCTCTTTCAAATAGCTTTATAGCTAACCAGCGTGTTTCCACATCTATATATGGAGTCTTTTCTTCTATTATTTTTTCAATTTTTTCTATTGCTTCCTTACTTTCATCAACGAAAGGTAATTTGAAATTTAATTTATTATTACTACTTGCAAGTTCAACTGCCTTTTCAGCAGCCTCCATAATTCCTTGACCTTTAACTGCAGTTACTTCTACTACTGGGCAACCTATAATTTCAGATAGTTTTTTAATATTTATCTTGTCACCACTCTTGTTAACAATATCCATCATATTAAGAGCTATGACAGTCGGTATACCTAACTCTAAAACTTGAGTTGTAAGATATAAATTTCTCTCTATATTTGACGCATCTACAATATTTATTACTGCATCTGGCTTATCATCTAACATAAAATTACGTGTAACTACTTCTTCTAATGTATATGGAGATAAAGAATAAATACCTGGTAAATCTACTATTTCCACATCTTTATTTCCTTTTAATTTTCCACCCTTTTTTTCAACTGTTACTCCTGGCCAGTTCCCAACATATTGTGATGAACCTGTAAGCCCATTGAACATCGTTGTCTTACCACAGTTTGGATTTCCTATGAGACCTATTTTTATTGACATTTCCATTCCTCCCATTATTATTTAAGTACATAACTATTTGTGATATAGAAAATCATTCTCACTATATAATTACATTAATCCTACTCTAATTAATTTTATTATTCCACAATAATTTTTTCTGCATCTGATTTACGAATTGATAGTTCATAATCTCTGACTGTTATTTCAATTGGGTCTCCAAGAGGGGCTACTTTTCTTATAAATACATCAACACCCCTTGTAATCCCCATATCCATTATACGTCTTCTTGTGGCTCCTTCTCCTTCTAACTTCTTTACTTTTACAGTCTCTCCACACTTAATATCCTTTAGTCTGTTCATATCATTACCTCCCTATATTATTATTCTACTTGCCATTTTTTTATCTAATGCAACTCTAGTATCTTTTACATCTATTATTAAATTCCCATCTATCTTAGAAATTATTTTAACATTTGTACCTACTACAAAACCTATACTATTTAAAAAAGTTCTTGTCTTATCACTTCCTGAAATTTTCTTTATAACTACTTCTTCACCTGTATTTGATAACATCAATGGCATCATATAATATTCCTCCTCTTAAACCAATTTAAATTTACAAACAACTTCTATCTTATATATAAATCACAATTTCTTAAATTTTAACTTGTTAAAATAATTACCTATCTTTTTCCTTATTCTTACAATTCCTAATTTTGATTTAAGTCTATCACAATAGTATATTTTTTGCAAGTGATTATTGTATTCTTTTGATTTTTTTTCTCATTTGGTTTATTATATTAATAAAATCTATAAAAATTCATACTGCTATCCTATATATTTTGAGATTTCTCTTAGATGCTCATAACCATATTCTGTATAAGAATGCTCTTTTGATAAAGACATTATTCTATAGTAATGATTTTTTTCTTTTCAATGTAATTGAATATTAATCTAATCCAATCAAAAAAACGTAATTAATTCTATGATTCTACTGACTATATCTATCTCAAAAAATATAATGACACTACTAATATTTTTTAACATTAGTAGTGTCATTATGTTTTTCAAATTGATTAAATCTTCTATATTTTATAATAAAACATATTAGTCTAAACATTTAGATATAAAATTTTTTCTTTAATATTAAACACTTCTGTTTGAGCATTAGAATAGTTTTTTGAATATGTATCAATAAAACCATGATTTGCGTCTAAAATTTCAATTTGAATATTTTGTCTTCTAGAAAGTTGGGAAGAAACATAATCAACATCGAATGAATCGTATTTTGCAAACACTAGCAAAATAGGACATGTTGGAATTACATCCATATAATCTCTAATTCGGGAGCCATAACAACAAATTATACCATCACATAAAGAATTTTCACTACATCTCCATGCAATAGTTGCACCTACACTATACCCAACTACAAATACATGTTTATACTCCGATTTTAAACCATTTATAAGTTTTTCTACTTTTTTATAAATATCAAACCTAATATTATTTATAAAAAAATCATATGCTTCTTGAGCTTTTGAGTATGAAAAAACTCTTTTTTCTCCTAAGAGTTCTGGACAAAACACATCATACCCACCTTTATAATACTTTTGACAAACATCTTTTATAAAATTATTAACTCCATAAATTTCATGCAGTACAACAATAGCTATATTACTTTTATGTACATACTTAATCAGATTGTCCACCGCCTGTCGATATTTTTTACATTTAGTTTAATGTATTCTTTTAAGTATGTCAATTTACTATCTCTAAAATTTGACTTATAAAATAATCCGTTTCTTACGATAAACTTTCTGCAAAGTAAAATTGACTAAGTAGTAAAAATCAACACTCCTGTACCAATATTATACAAGATATGCAGTAGGCATGACCCCCACAGGCAATTAGTTTTTCGATATACTAAATCACATAAAAAGTGAAGTAATATAAGGCATATCACATAAAATCCAGATAGAATTGCAAATGAAAAATATCCATTTGAAATCCATTTTACAGGGTAATGTGTAGATAGAAAAAGAAAAGCATTAATAGAAGATGAAAGTACACTATTTTTTATTAATCCAGTTAACCTTGTTTGAATATACCCTCTAAAAACAATTTCTTCTGAAATAGCAGAAACAATAAATGTAACAACCATAAAAACAGTAGGTAATTCAAAATCAACTTTTTTTCCTTGCATAATTCCATCTGTTAAAATAACGAAAATTACGAGTACAGTAGCACCAAAAACTCCATACAAAAGACCTTTATTTAAATTTCGCATTGTAATCCCAATCGTATTTAGTTTTTCCTTCGAAAGTAGTACAAATCCCAGTCCTATAAGTAAAATCAAGATTGACAATATCATTTGTGAGTTAGTTAAAATTGTTGAACTTAAATTTGTTGTATACAAATAACCTTGGAAAAACAATAGTAACATGGATATCAAATAAATAAATATTGCTTTTACTCCATCATTTTTAGAATAATTCTTACATAACAAAGCATATTCTTTATCTTCAAATATAGTTTTAAACGTTATAAACACTCCTTTCTAATTAAATTCTTATTTATTTCTCATATTTTATCATAAATATATGTTTAAATCAAATTAATTCCATTTATTACATAAATCAGAGATAATAAAATTAAAAAATTAATTTCATTAAAGCTATATTTATAATTATTTAAATATTTACAAGATTATAGCTATATAAAATATAACTATTAAAAAGGAGTATATCATTATAATTTTAAAAATCATAAATGATATACTCCTAAAAATCCACTTAACTTATATTAAATTTATTTTCCAAAATATCTATTTAATAATCCTAAGAATGCTTTACCATGTCTAGCTTCATCTTTACACATTTCATGTACTGTATCGTGTATAGCATCTAATCCTAATTCTTTAGCTTTCTTAGCTAATTTTAATTTTCCATCAGTTGCACCATACTCAGCGTCAACTCTAACTCTTAAGTTTTCTTGTGTATCTGCAACTACAACTTCTCCAAGAAGTTCTGCAAATTTAGCAGCATGCTCAGCTTCTTCAAAAGCTATTCTCTTGTAAGCTTCTCCTACTTCTGGATAACCTTCTCTATCAGCTTGTCTACTCATTGCTAAATACATTCCTACTTCTGTACACTCTCCAACAAAGTTAGCTCTTAATCCTTCGATTATTTCTTCATCTACACCTTGAGCAACTCCTATTCTATGCTCATCAGCCCAATTTTTTTCACCTTTCATTTCTTCAAATTTATCAGCTCCAACTTTACATACTGGACATTGTGCTGGTGCAGCATCTCCTTCATGTATATATCCACATACTGTACAAACAAATTTTTTCATAATTACTTTCCTCCTAAATTTTATATATCAAATTAAATTTTTTATTTATTAAGTTAATCTATATATACCCGTAACATATACCTTTAAACAATTTTTTTAAAGTTTTTTTCTAAATACTTATTTTCCTTGTGTTAATAGTATGTTTCTATAATAATGTCCTTCTAATTTTATCAGTTCTTTATGATTTCCAGATTCCACAATTCTACCATTTTCTAAAACTATTATATTATCACAATTTGATATTGTACTTAATCTATGAGCTATAATTATACTTGTCTTTCCATAAGTTAAGCTATTTATTGCCTCTTGAATTTTAGCTTCTGTTGCTATATCTATATTACTTGTAGCTTCATCCAAAATAAGTATCGGGGCATTTTTTAATACTGCCCTAGCAATACTTATTAATTGTTTTTGACCTTCGCTTAGTTCTTCACCCCTATCCGATAATACAGTACTATATCCTTCACGCATTTTCACTATGAATTTATGTGCATTTGCTATTTTGCTAGCAGATATAACTTCTTCGTCGGTAGCCATCAGATTTCCATACCTTATATTCTCCATAACTGTATCATTGAATATATAACTTTCTTGTGGAACCACTCCAAAACAAGTTCTCAAACAGTTTTTGTCAATAGAATATATATCCTTACCATCTAAAAATATACTTCCTTCATCTATATGATAGAAATTTGTAATTAGATTTATAATTGTTGTTTTTCCACTTCCTGTCTCCCCTATAATGGCATTTGATGTACCAGCTTTGATTCTTAAGTTTATATCGTCTAAAATTCTTTTTTTTGAATCATAAGAAAAACTTACACCTTTAAATTCAATTTCTCCCTTTATAAAATGAGAGTTTAAATTACCATGTTTATTGTCATTAAGCTTATTTTTAAGCACACTATCTACTTGTTGTTCTTCTTTTTCATCTATAATTTCAAAAACTCTTTCGCATCCAGCTACGGCTGAAAGTAATGTATTAAACAGATTCGCCAATTCATTTAAAGGTCTTGTAAATTGTCGTACATAACTCAAAAAACTAGCTATAACTCCTATAGTTATAATATCCTTAGATGCAAGAGTACCACCTATAATACATATAGTTGCAAATCCTATATTACTAATCACATTCATAATAGGCATTAAAAGAGATGTATAAATTTGCGATTTAAGTGAAATATTTAGAAGTCTATCATTGATTTCTTTAAAATCATTTACAGATTTTCTTTCATAATTGAAAGATTTTACTACATTTATGTTTGATATCATTTCTTCAATATGAGCATTTAGCCTTCCTAACTCAACTTGTTGTTGCTTAAAAAAAATTCTAGTTCTCTTTGCAATAAAATTACTTACAGACATTACTATTGGTATTAAAATTATACTGCAAAAAGTTAAAACTGGGCTTAATATAAACATCATAATAAAAGTCATCAATATGTTTAAGATTCCTGTAATTAATTGTACTAATGAATTTGAAATTCCTGTACTGATATTATCAACATCATTTGTTACCCTACTCATAATATCTCCAGTAGAACTTTTATCAAAAAAGGTTATTGGTAGATTTTTAAATTTTAAAAATAAATTACTTCTCATCTCTTTAACTATACTTTGAGATAATCTAGCTGTACATATCCCTTTAGACAATTTAACTAAAAACTCAATTATATAAAATGAAAGTAAAATAATTATGCCTTTTAAGAAAATGGACTTTGAATAAGTATTAATATCTATTATGTCAACTACTTTTCCAATAGTATACGGTATTATAGTTGATATAACTGAATCAATTATTACTAGCAAAAAAATAAATCTAGTAATCTTTTTATCTTTTTTAAAGTAAATAAAAATTCTTTTAAACGTTTTTTTAAAATCTTTAGGCTTTTCTTTTTTCTTTAATCTACTGACCTTTTGATTTCCAGTACTTAAATTCAATATCCTTCCTCCTTAATTTACATCTTTATTTACTAAATTCTGCAACGCAAAAATTTTTTTATAAATTGGAGAACTAACCAGTAAATCTTCATGTGTAGCAAATCCAACCACCTCTCCCTCATCCAAGACTAAAATCTTATCACAGTCAATTATAGAACTAATCTTTTGTGAAATAGTTATTACAGTGCATTTCTTGTTTTCCTTTTCTCTTAAATTGTTTATATAATCTTTTATATTCTTTCTTATAGTTGTCTCTGTATTAATATCCATTGCACTAAAACAATCATCAAGAATTAATATTTGAGGTTTTTTTGCTATAGCTCTAGCTATAGTAATTCTTTGTCTTTGTCCTCCTGATAGATTCTTACCCCTTTGAAATAAAACCTCATCATAAGAATTTTCGAGTTTTGTTATAAATTGATTTGCATTTACTATCTCACATGATTTTGCAACATCTTCTCTACTTATATCCTTATTTCCCATAACTATATTTTCTAGTATGCTTTTACCAAACACACTGCTATTTTGAAATACTACACCGATTCTTTCCCTTAAACTATCTTCAGAAATACTGTATATACTATGTCCCCCAATCTTAATATCGCCTTTATCAATTATATATAATTTTTGAATTAAATTTATTAAAGAAGTTTTTCCTGAACCAGTTTGACCAATCACACCAATATTTTGACCTTCTTCTATTTTAAAAGATATGTCTTTTAATATTTTTTCATCTGTATTTTTATTATACGAAAAATCTACATTTTCAAAGACTATATCACCATTTGCAAACTTTAAATTTTTTTCTTCAGTATCTAAACTGGCATTTCTCTCAATTATTTCTTCATTCTCATCAATCAAAACTTCACTTATTCTTTCATAAGAAGCTTTTGCTCTAACAAAAACATTAAAAACATGTGAAATCATTATAAGTGATGTTAATATTCTAGTCATATAATTTACATAAGCAACTATAATTCCAATTTTAATTTCTCCTGAATAAATTAAATATCTTCCAATCAGTAATATTATTATTATAGAAACATTAATAATTATTGTAATTGTTGGTCTAAAAAACGACATCATAGTCGTAGCTTTTCTACTATTTTTAAAAAGCTCATCATTTAACTCTTCAAAACTTTTGTTCTCATAATCGTATCTACAAAATAGTTTGACTACTTTTATTCCACTTAAAAACTGTCTTAATTTTGAATTTACTTTATCTGTACTTTCTTGTACATTTTTAAATAATCTATATCCTATCTTCATATTGAGCAATATTATGATAAATATAATTAAAACTGCAATTAGAATAATTACTGACATCTTTAAATTTAATTTTATGGCTATAATTAAACTTCCTATACACATGATTGGCGATTTTATAAAAACCCTCATCATTCCATGAACAAATAGTTGCACTTGATTAATATCATTAGTAATTCTTGTTATTAATGAAGCTCTACCTAATTTGTCTATTTGTTTTAGTGAATACGTATTTATCTTTTCAAATACATCCTGTCTTAAATCATAAGAAAAAGATTGAGAAACTCTTGCTGAGATTAGACTTCTTGTTATTGAAAATATTGCTCCTAAAAAAGTTATACCTATCATTAAAGCTCCTGTTGATAATATGTAATCTAAATTTTTATTTGAAACTCCTATATCGATTATTTTTGCCATTATAGTTGGTTGAGCTAAATCACAAAAAGCTTCCAATGTCAAAAAAAATACCGCTGTTAGAAATAATGTTATATATTTTTTTATGTATTTTTTTAAATACTTCATTCAATCATCCCTTCATAGAATTTTCTCATTATCAAAAGTATATCACATAGCTAATTTAATTGATTATATCAATTATAAATATTTGATTTATCATTAATTTTTATACCATACATTTTATAAATTATTTTTTTTATTTCCTATATTTATAGCATACTATTATATATAATATATATGTATTAAAATTAAGACAAAACTTTAACTTTACTATTTGTGTAAAAAGTAATATAATTTAAAATTGATTATAAATCTAACTTTTTCTCTATCAAAATATTTTAGGAGGTGAGACATTTGAAAAAAACTAATAGTTTAAAAAAAATTTTAAGCTGGAATAATATCAAGAATTTAAAACCTTCAAACGGTTTAAAAGATATATTAGAAATCTTTAAAAATGACCTAAAAGATATACGTGGAAATTATGCAGTACTTATAATAGTTTTAGGTCTTGCTTTTTTACCATCCCTGTATGCTTGGTTCAACATAAAAGCATCTTGGGACCCTTATGGAAGCACTGCTAATATGCTTGTAGCGGTAACAAATGAAGATAAAGGAAATGAAATAGCAGGACAGAAGATTAATGTAGGAGAGCAACTAATTGAACAACTTAAGGATAACAAAAGTTTAGGTTGGCAGTTTGTAGATGAAAAAACCGCTCTTGAAGGTGTCAAAAAAGGTACTTATTATGCATCACTTAAGATTCCAAAAAATTTTACAAAAGATTTGACATCTTTAATTACAGATGATGTCAAAAAAGGTGAAATTATATATACAGTTAATGAAAAAATAAATGCAGTTGCACCAAAGATTACTGATAAAGGTGCTTCTACAATACAGTTACAAGTTAATCAGACTATAGTAAAAACAGTTAGTGAAATCGTTCTTGGTATATCAAATGGAGTTGGTGCAGGAATTGAACACAGTCTTCCAAAATTGACAAAAGTTGAAAGTTCTCTTATAGACCTTCAAAAGAGATTTGACCATATAAATAAGACTGTCGATTTAGCTTCTGATGCTACTTCAAAGTTATCTGATACAGTCAAAGATATTAAATCCGATTTGCCTACAATTAAAAAGACTTTGAATGATACAAAACTGTTATCAAGTGACTTAAAGAAATTCTTAGAGGATACAAATAATAATTTAGATGAACTTTCTCCTCTTATAAAGTCTGACTTAAATTTAATGGTTGATCTTTCATCTTCTGCTTCCTCTCTTACACTTAATTTAATTGATGCAGTAAATAGTGGCAGTGAAGATATACCTAAGTTAATAGATAATTTATCAGAAAAGCTTTCCAATTTACAATCTTTAAATGATACTTTGGAAAACTTTTTAAATAAATTAAATCAGCTTACATCAAACAATAGGTTGGATGATGTAATAGATAATCTTGAAGATTCTAGCAATAAAATAGATTCATCTATATCAACATTAAATGATATTAAAAACAAGGTTATATCTGGACAGCAACCATCTGTAAGTACTTTGAATAATGTTTTAAGCTTATCAAATGGTATTGGAAGAATTAACTTAAATATTTTAAATAATTTTGATTCGAAAATATCAAAACCTATAAATAGTATATTTGCAAACAGTATAAAAGTGGCAAACGATATAATCACTGTTTTAGATAAGGCAGAGGCAAAACTTCCAAAGGTTGAAGAAATACTTACTACTTCTCTAAGTCTTTCAGGAAATGCACAAGAAAGTATATCATTAATAAGAGAAAAACTTCCTTTAGCAAAAGGAATGTTGGATGACTTAATTGATACTTTAAGTAAAATTAGTAATGGTGAGGATATGAAAAAATTGGTCAGCTTACTTGAAAGTGATATATTGACAAAGTCTAATTTTTTAAAGGAACCTGTTGAAGTAAAAACAGAGAAATTGTATCCAATTGAAAACTACGGTTCTGCAATGACACCATTTTATAGTGTTCTTTCTACATGGGTAGGTATATTACTTATTTCAGCACTATTATCTACATCTGTACATGGAAACTATAAACCTTATGAAGTTTACTTTGGAAGAGGTCTTACTTTTTTAAGTATAGCTCTCGTTCAAGGATTCATAATTGGAACTGGAGATATACTATTATTAGGAGTAACAGCAAAGCATCCAATTTTATTGATACTTCTACTTATGTTTACTAGTATGGTATTTAACTTTATAGTGTATTCTTTGGTTTCTGTATTTGGAAATGTAGGAAAAGCAATTGCAATAGTACTATTAGTCGTTCAAATTGGTTCTTCTGGTGGTACATTCCCTATACAAGTTACACCTACATTCTTCCAAAGAATAAATCCTATAATGCCATTTACTTATGCAATAGGTGCTACAAGGGAAGCAGTTGGTGGTATATACGCTCCAAATCTAATTAAATACATATTGGTTCTCTTACTATTTATGATTCTGTCTATTTGTTTAAATGTAATTCTAAAAGGACCTATAAACAGAATTATAAAACCATTTAATGACAAATTTGGAGATAGTAATTTAACTGGTCATTAAAAAATTAATTCTGTATTTAAATATATTTTTTAAACTAATATTCTAAGTTCATATTAAAGGTAGTAGCTTTTTAGCTACTACCTTTTTCCAAATTAAAAACTAGCATCTACTATAAAGTATATCACGGAAAAAAAATTCGTTCTTTCCTAAATTTATTTTATGAATATTTAGATATATTCCTACTTAATAAACAATGATATACATAGTATTAATATATAACTTACATTATTTAATTCATGTAATCAATTATTCCTGAGTTTAAGTTATATAAATGCTTAAAACCTTCTTCTGCCAATAAATTACATGCAGTAACACTTCTATGACCACTTCTGCAATAAACTACTACTTTCTTATCTTTATATTCATAAATTTCATCTATGTTATTGATTAACTCCTGTAAAGATATATTTATAGCATTTTCTATTTTATATTCCCTAAATTCATCTTTAGTTCTTACATCCAATAGCAAAATATCCTTTTCATTTTTCATCATTTCTTTAAGTTGATTCTTATTTATATTCTTGTACATGTGCTAAGATTCCTCCATTTTATTTATATATTACTTATACCCTTTATTCTTCATCCAACAACAAATATTCTTTTTATATTTTTCTCTGCCATGTAAAAGATATACTTAATAAAACTTTTTTTATTGATAATAATCTGTTGATTAAAATAATTAAGAATGTTATGCTAATTATAAATTTATTTTAAAAAGAAAAGAGGTAATATAATATGTTTAAGCAAAAACTCTCTAAGTTATTATCTAGCACATTGGTACTTAGTATGTTATTTACTACTGCTCCAAATATTACTTTTGCTGATAGTAGTACAAAAGATAACTCCGAGAAATATCAAAGTTCTGATATAAAGCTAAATGATTACAGCAAAAATTCAGAATCTTATCCAAAAACTAAAGCTCTTGCTAAAGAAAAAATTAAAACTTTATTATCTAAATACGGAGTTGAAAATGCTCAATACGCTTTGATTGATAATGGTAAAATTGAGATTTCTGGTAATGGTGGAGTCTACAGTAGACAAGATAATAAAAATTTAACTAAGGATAACATGTATAATATTGCATCTATCAGTAAGCTGTTTACTACTACTGCTGTTATGAAGTTAGTAGAAGAGGGAAAAATAAAATTAGATGCTCCTGTTGTAAATTATATCCCTGAATTTAAAATGGCAGATGATAGATATAAAGAAATAACTCCAAGAATGTTGTTAAATCACTCATCAGGATTAATGGGAAGTAGTTTTAAAAACGCCATTTTATTAGAAGATAATGACACTTATAATCATGATAATTTCCTAGATGAACTAAAGAAACAAAGATTAAAAGCTAAGCCAGGGGCTTTTTCTGTTTATTGTAATGATGGATTTACATTAGCTGAAATTTTAGTAGAAAAAGTATCTGGAATGACATTTACTAACTTTATTGACAAGTACATAAATAATCCACTTAACTTACAAAATACAAAAACTCCAGAAAATAGTTTTGATAATTCAAAGCTTGCAAAAGCCTATGTACCTTATTTTGAAGATGCCGTACCACGAGATAACTTAAATACTATAGGTGCAGGTGGTTTATATTCAAGTGCAGAAAATCTGTGTACATTTGCACAAACATTTATGAGAAAATCAAATGGAATTCTTTCCCCTTCTTCAGTAAAAGCCATGGAAAACAAAGAATACTTAAATGGTCTATGGCCTGAAGGTGAAGATTCTATTCTAGGATATGGTTTAGGATGGGACTCAGTCAATACTTATCCATTTAATCAATATAATTTAAAAGCACTTACAAAAGGTGGAGATTCTTTACTATTCCACAGCAATCTTACGGTACTCCCAGATGAAAATATGGCAGTTGCAGTTATTTCTTCTGGTGGAGTTAGCACACATAATGAAGTAATTGGACAAGAAATTTTACTATCTGCATTAAAAGAAAAGGGTAGAATTAAGGAAATAAAACCAGATAAAACATTTAGTAAACCTCAACAAGTTAAAATGCCAAGCTATTTAAAGGAAAATAGCGGTCTTTATGCTTCTTCAAGCATACTAAAAGTTGATGTTAATGATAATGGCACTTTAACAATATCTTCTCCTTATGTAGAAAATGGACCTGAAGATAAATACGTATATATAGGACAGGATAGATTTTTATCTGAAAAAGGTAATAGTTGCCTGAAATTTGTAAAAGAAAAAAATAATATTACATATTTACACCTAAGCTCTTATGATAATCTGCCTGGATTAGGTCAAACTGCAAGTATAAATTATGCAGCCCAAAAACTAGATTCTAACAATATATCAGATAGTGTTAAAGAAAGCTGGAAAAAAAGGAATGGTAAGGGCTATTATCTAATAGATGAAAAGTATTCTTCACAGAGCTATATGTTTGGTTCTGTAAAAGCATCTTTTTATATCCATGATAGTACTCCAGGTTACTTAGTTAATACTAAAATAGTAGATGAGAACAATTCAAATGCTTTTATAGAAATCCCTGGTTCAATAGGTCGTGATTTAGGTGATATTAGAATATATAAGGAAAATGATACAGAATACTTAACTTTTGCTACACAAACATATGTAAGTGAAGATTCTATTACTAATTTACCATCAGAAAACTCTTTTACATTCCAAATAGATTCAAAAGGTTATGCAAAATGGTATAAAATCGGTGATGATATAGCAAATAAAAAAATAGAAGTTAATCTTCCTCAAAATTCATCTTTTGCTGTTTATGATGCTAAAGGAGTTCCTGTAAACTACTCTTTAGTTACAAAGAACAATAGAGTTAGATTGCCAAAAGGAGGCGTAATTGTTTTCTCAGGAAGCCCAAATGCTAGATTTGAAGTTATGTATCAAGATGAAGTAAATGCAAGTACACTTACAGGAACTGATAGATATGAAACTTCTATTAAGATAAGTCAAGCGGGTTGGGAAAATGCTGAAAATGCAGTTTTAATAAACGACTCAGCAATTGCAGATGCTTTAGCCGCAACACCACTTGCATATAAGAAAAATGCGCCTATATTATTAACTGGAAGCTCTCAAATAAATGAAAAAACTTTAGCTGAATTAAAGAGATTAAAAGTTAAAAATGTATATGTAATTGGTGGAGAAGCTTCTGTAAATGAAAAATCCCTAGATACTATAAAGTCAAATAATATTTCTGTATCTAGAATTTCAGGAAACGATAGATATCAAACTTCTATGAATATTGCTAAAGAATTGGACAGTATTAGTAATATATCAAAGATTTCAGTAGTTAATGGTGAAAAAGGATTAGCCGATGCAGTAAGCATTGGAGCTGTATCAGCTCAAAATGATATGCCTATAATACTTACTAATGAAAATAGCAATATAGCTGAAATAAATAACTTATTTAAAAACAAAAAAATCGATAAATCTTATGTGATTGGTGGAGAATACACAGTTTCTAAAAATATAGAAAGTAAACTTCAAAACCCACAAAGAATATCAGGTAGTACTAGAAATGAAACTAATGCAAAGGTAATAAAAGAATTTTATAAAGATTCTAAGATAGACAACCTATATGTTGCTAAAAACGGAATCAATAAACAAGATGATTTAATAGATGGGTTATCTGTTGGAGTTTTAGCTGGAAGAACTAAGTCTCCTGTAATATTAGTAGGAAACTTACTAGATTATAATCAAAAAGAACTATTTAAAACTATGAGATTTAAAACTGTAACACAGATTGGTGGAAATGGAAATGAGAATTCATTTAAGCAAATAAAGGAAATAGCTTAATATACTAAGAAAGACTGTATTCAAGTAATATTAATTGAATACAGTCCTTTTTTATTTCAGTTATAAACTTTATACGTATAAAAAATAAATTTAGATACTGCATGATAAGCACCTTAATATATGGATAAATCTAAAAAATTTTCCTGTCTTTAAGTTAGTATCTACTTATCATTCATACTTAATAATTTATCTAAATATACTGACTTTAATTGTTTGCTAGCTAAAACCTTTTTAGCTGGTTCAAGCTTTAATATAGCTGATAGTATAGCTCCCATAGCTCTATGACTAGCTAGGGCATTATTATCAAAAATTAGATTTTGTAATTGCCCTTTTTCAATTGCCATTAGAACTGCTCTATGTACTGAGTTTGCTGGAGTTATTATCTTTTCATCTCTTTTTAATAACATAATACTATTTTTATGGCAATTTCTAACGCAAACTCCACAGCCTAGGCATCTATCCTCATCAATTTTTATATATTCTTTATCATTTTCCTTGACCTTGCTTATCGCATCTATTGGACATGCAGATATACATTTACCACATTTTACACAACTTTCATGGTTTATATTTGGTATAAAGCTGGTTGTCTGTACTGGATGAAGATTTCCAAATCTTTTAGCTGATACTAATGCCTCACAACAACATCCACAACAATTACATATAAATGTAACTCCTTTTCTAACATTTTCTCCACATTGAACTAAATTATGCTCATATGCTTTATGAAGTAGTTCTTTACATTCTATTTTATCTATACGTCTTGCAAATTTATTATTTATTAAAGAATTTGCTACATTGTCAAATGTCATACATATATCCATAGGAGCATCACAAGCTTTTCCAACATGTTGCATTCTATGTCTACAATAACACATACTTACACCTATATGAGTTGCTTCATCAATTATATGAGTAGCTCTTTCGTAATCTAAAATACTAACTTCATTATCATTAGTCAAAACTTCCTCTTGAACATACACTCTTCCAAGCTTTGTTTCCGTTGAATAAAATAAATCTTTGATAAAATCTTCTTCTACATTCATATATTGATAGTAAAGTTCTGCTAAAAGTTTTTGGTCTATATCATGTCTTGTTCTCATCATGGCAAACTCAAAAAAGCCAGCCATTGGGGGAGGCATTATATATTTCTTACCTTTTTTATCTTCTATATCTAGTATTAGAGCCTTACTGGCAAGTTTATCCAATACCCTATATGCTTCACTTTCACTTACACTCCAAATTTTAGCTGCTGTTTTTACTCTAAAAGGCTTTATTGGTAGCTGAGCCACTAATTTTGCCTCTTGTTCTGTATATAGTACATTTAGTATTTTGTATAATGTATCTGATGGTGGAGCACCTTGTGGAAACTTATTTATTCTTTCCTCTAAACTTTTATACATGTTCTTAGCAGTTATATGAGAAATAGTAATCACCTTCTTTTTCTTTTGTTTTCCAATAAAATTAGATATTTGTCCTTATTTATAAGCACTTTATCTAAACCCTTACTTTATATAATACCAATTCTTTCTAAATAATTAAATACCTCTAATGATTTATTTATTAGATTTCTTATATAAATAAAAAATCGCTTAATTAGTATAATAATAGTTTATACCAATTAAACGATTTTAATAATATTTTATATAATTAAAAATTACTTTTATATACTTTCTCTTCTTATATTATCTATGATATTTTCTTTATTCAATTTACTCATTGGTATATAAGCTGCTATAAAAGTTATTATAAAAATACTTATTATGCATATGGCTATTGCTGTCCAAGGTATAACAGCAGAGAACTCAATCACACCTGAAATAAGTTTATTCATAATTAGAGTTATACCAATACTAATTGGTATCCCAAATAACAATGACAGTATACCATATATAAAACTTTCTAAATATATCATTTTTCTAAATCCTTTAGGAGTAACCCCTATAGATTGTATTATCGCAAGTTCTCTTTTTCTTAGGTTTATACTTGTACTTACTGTATTTAGTATATTTGTAACACTTACTAGAGATATAACTGCTATAAAACCATATACAAATATTTTGATAACCTTTAGATTTTGTTTTTCTTCTTCACCTCCTGCACTTTCATCATGGAAGTTAAAATTATTTTTATCGGCTAAAGATTCTACTTTCTTCTTAGTCTGAACGTCTCCTCCTGAATCAATAAATATAAGACTTCTATTTAATTTTAAACCTAAATTCTTAGCAACTTCATCATAAGTTATAAATTGCAAGCCCATATTTTGATAGCCCATTCCTAGACGTTCTTCATCGGTTATCGCAAGAATTTTAATCTTTATTTTTTTACTTGAACCATTATCATCCAGATATTCACAATTTACTGTATCTCCAACTTTGTAATTAGTTAACTCCACTATACCTTTCTTACCTCTAGATTCAAAGTAACTTTTTCTAACTAATATCACACCATTTTCTTTAATTGCTTTTTCCTTATCAAAAGAACCTTTTATTAAATTATTTGTTTTATTTTTTATTGCAAACTCTCCTGGAAATTTTAATTCATTATTGATAAAGTCGTATTCATAACTATCTCCATTCTTATGCTGTTCATAATACTCCTTAATTAAATCTTCATTGGATTTATTTATTTTATTTTCACTTACTTTTATAGATATATACTGACCTGTTGCTAATTCAAAGTTTTTTATTCCAGGAATATCCTGTAGTGTACTTATAACATCATCAATAGGTCTAGCTGTACCCTTTGCTGTTAAATATAAATCATAGTTTTTTTGAGAATTTCTAATTTCTTCACCTTTTAGCAAAAGTAACGTAAATCCACTAAAAGATACAAATATTATTATACTTATCATTAAAGAAAAAAGAGTCACTATGAATTTTTTTCTATTTCTTCTCATATTTTTATATGCAAGTACTCCTTCAGTCTTAAAAATCATTTTAATAAGCTTTGAGTCTTTAACTTTTCTCACCTTATATTCTCCACTGTTTTTAATTATATCGAGTGGAGAAATATTAGAAGCTGCTATTGCAGGTAATAGAATTGATATAAATATTGTAAACAAAACTATTATTATACTAGCAATAATTATTATTGGGTTATACACTATTTGTAAACTCATTTGTGTAACAATCGATTTTGTAAAATACTTATTTATAATTTTAAATAATAAGTCTATAGCTATTGTTCCAGATATTAGCCCTATTGGTATTCCAATTAAACTAATTATAATACCTTCTATAAAGACCAACTTTTTAATTTGGCTAGATGTAGCACCTATAGAATTTAATATTCCAAACTGTTTTTTTCGTTCAGTTATAGAAATACTAAAAGAATTATATACTGTAGCAATAGTACATATAATTACTAAAATAGTTACTACTGAAATTATAGATTTTATAGAGCTATTTATGTTTGCATACTTACTAGCCCCTTGTAATCTTAATAAATGTTCATTGTATTTTACCATATCAGAAATTGATTCTTCATCTTTATTTGGATATATGTTTTTGCTTATTTTTTTACTTATTTTATACACATCTTTAGGATTTTTTACTGTTACTGAGATGTTCATTGTTCCTTTGTAATCAAGCAGATTAAAGTAAGTTATAGCAGTTGTAATCTCATCATAAAGCTCAAATCCGGGCTTTTTAATTATACCAACAAGTTTAAAAGTTCTATCCTTTTCATTTGCTATATAATCACCCTCATGAAATACCATGTTATCAACCTTTTTCTTATTTGAGTCAAACATATCTCCTACTTTTAAGATTATTTTGTCTCCTATTTTTAATTTATCATCCATAAGATTAATAACATTTTCACTTAGAACAATTTCTCCAACCTTAGATGGCAATCTACCTTCTTTTACAGAAATTTGATATCCCTCCATGGCATTTTTATCATACTGTTTTATACTTAATATACCATTTTCACTATTTTCCAATTTAGAATATCCAATTTGTTTACTAAATGCATGTTTTTCTATTTCAGCTGATTTTGTTACATATTCTATATCCTTTTTGTTTACATCATGGAATGTAACATGAAAACTTCCATCATTCTTTATAGTTTCTCTTACTTGATAATCCATGAAACTTTCAAATATATTTCCTATACCACAGATTAAAGCTGTTGAAAGTATTATCCCAATTATAGTTACAATAGTTCCTCTTTTATTTTGTTTTAAATATCTAATAGTTAATGATGTATATAAATTCATCTACAACACCTCATCACTTTTTATAATTCCATCTTCTATACCTATAATTCTATCAGCCTGAAGTGCTATGTTTTTGTCATGAGTTATCATTATTAGAGTCTGATTGTATTTCTTTACTGACAGTTTTAATAATTCTAGTATTTCTTTTGAATTTTTACTATCTAAATTACCTGTTGGCTCATCTGCTAATACTATAGAAGGTCTATTAATCAAAGCACGTCCTATAGAAGTTCTTTGTTGCTGTCCCCCTGATAATTGGTTTGGAAGATGTTTTTCTCTATCATTTAGACCTAATGTTTTCATTAAATCATTTAAATATTCTTTGTCAATATCTCTATTGTCAAGTTCTGCTGGAAGCAATATGTTTTCCTTTACATTTAAAACTGGAATTAAATTATAAAATTGATATATAAGACCTATATTTCTTCTTCTAAATATTGCTAAATCTTTAGTTTTTAAATTATATATATCAACATCATTTATATAAACCTTACCGCTAGTTGGTCTGTCAACTCCTCCTAGCAAATGTAATAATGTACTTTTACCACTTCCACTTGGACCTGTTATTGCTATAAACTCACCTTTTTCAATTGATAAACTTACATTTTTTATAGCATCAACTTTTGTTTCATTTTTACCATAACTTTTAGTTAGATTTTCTACTCTTAAAATTTCCATGACTACCTCCAATATTTATATTCTATACTTCATATATTAGGTTTTGACTATTACTATAAAGTGAATTAAATATTACAGATTAGTCACTATCATACATTTTATGAAATATTATATGAAATTCTGTACCCTTACCTTTTTCACTGTTTACATATATATCTCCATTTTGGCTTTCTACTATAGATTTTGACATTGCAAGACCTATTCCTACACTATCTTCTTTTGAACTACTACTTCCTCTATAGAATCGTTTAAATACATGTGGTATATCTTTTTTATCTATTCCCTCGCCATCATCTTTTATTACTAGTTCAGAAAATAATGGGTTTTCTTTATAAGTTATAATTATATTTCCAAATTCAGGAGTGTGTTCTATACAATTTTTGATTATATTCACTAATGCTTCAACAGACCAGTCAATATCACCAATATAAGATACATTATCACTTCCCTCTATAGTCAATTTTTGATTTTTAATATCCATAGGTATTTTCATAGATTGCATTGCTCTATGTATGAGTTCACTAAATTTTATCTTATCCTTTTTAAAGTTTATCACTTTTGCTTCTACCTTTGATAATTTAAGCATGCTTTTAATCAACCAATCCATTCTATTTAATTGATTTTTTATCTTATTCAAAAAATCGATTTTTACTTCATATGGTACATCATTATATAATAAATCATTCAGCATTATTAAAGAAGTCATAGGGGTTTTTAATTGATGTGATATGTCGGAAATTGTATTATTTAAAAATATCTTTTCTGATTTTAAAAGTTCAACTTTTTCATTAAGAATTGTTGTCATCTTTAAGAGTTCAGTTTTTAAAAGACCTATCTGCCCTTCTTGATTTTTATTTTTCATATCAAATGCTTTTCCCTCTGAACTATAGTAAACATACTTAGTCATATCTGATAAATCATTGTACATTGCCTTAAAATATCTAACAACCAACACAAATATCAAAATAAATATTATACAGACTAAGATTATATTTATTTTGATAGTCTCTAAAACTAATTTAGAAGTAATAGGCTCAGAGTTTATCCTAATAGATTTACCATAATTATACTTACTTAATATTTTATGACCATAATCTATATTTTCCATAGAGTTTCCTTGAGTTATTATATCTACTATATCACTTTCTAAGTTTGGATACTTACTTGATAGTGTTCCTATTATAGCCTGATTGTTTTTTACAATCATATCTTTAGTTATAGACACGTTGACTATGCTAAATCCAACAGATATGATAATAACAACAAACATCAAAATAACATACTTACTTAAAAACTTCTTCACTTCCGGATTATATAGAAACACTATTTTCACTTCCTATCCATTTATAACCAAGACCTCTTACAGTTTCTATGTAGATTGGTTTATATAAATCATCCCCTATTTTTTCTCTAAGCCTTTTTATATAAACAGTTAGAGTATTATCATTTACAAAATCATAAGTTACATCCCAAAGTTTTTCCAATATTTGAGTTCTACTTAAAACTGTATTTTTGTTCTGTATAAGAATTAGAAGAAGTTTATATTCAACTGATGTCAGAAATATTTCTTTTTCATTTTTATATACTCTAGCTTCTAAGGTATATATACTTAAATCTCCAAATTTGAGTATTTTCTTATCTTCTTCTAAAGTATTACCTTTTCTTCTCAAAACAGCTTTTATTCTAGATATTAATTCTCTAATTCTAAAAGGTTTTGTTATATAATCATCTCCACCTATATCAAGACCCATAACAATATTTACTTCCTCATCACAAGCAGTCAAGAATATTATCGGAATTTGAGAGAATCCTCTTATATATTGACACAGTTCATAACCTGTTCCATCTGGTAATGTAACATCCAACAGTATCATGCTGTATTCATTAGAAGAAATCATTTCTTTTCCACTTGATAAATCCTTTGATATATCTATACTAAATCCTTCTTGTTCTAGAGCATACTTTATTCCAAAAGATATAGTACTATCATCCTCAACTATCAACAACTTTAACATAGCTATTTCCTTTCTTTCCATTTTGATTTTAAATTATTTACCTGTACAGTTTTTATTATACACAAATACCTTATATACTAAAATATATCTATAATTACAAAATAGTCACAAAGAGTTATTAAAATTTATAAAACAAAAATGTAAGTTGTTACTTAACCCAATTAAGAATAATAGATACTTCTTCAACTTAAGCTACAACTTACATTTTAGAAACTTTATGTTAAATAATCTAACACAACTACTTGTTTAATTATACAGAATTTTACTTACTCTTCTTCATACTTTTTGTATTCATCTTCCTTATAAATATTATCTTTTTTATCGTCTTCATGTAAATCAATATCATCCTTTACATCTTTAACACTATTTACATATTGCATCATTTCTTCTTGAGAAACATGTGGACAATTTTCACAGTTTATTCTTCTTGAATTAAATTCTTTTACTTTTTTTTTTAGTTCTTCATATTCATAATCTTGTTTTTTGTCTCTACAATCACAGTCATAATCAAATTCGTCATATTTATAATCATCATAATCGCTATTTCCATAATAATTTGTATTGACCATTTGAGAATTAGATTTACAATTTTTTACCATTTTGTATACAGCATATATACCTACACCTGTAAGTACAGCTCCTGTAAACATCATTGGTTTACTCATTCCATCATCTTTTTTATGCATTTGTCTTTTCATTAAATATGTTAACATATTTTTTCTCCTTTCTAATTTTTATTTCTATCTATAGATAGTATCTGTATTATTTTAATAAAAATTATGTTATTTTTTAAATTACAATTTTTACAAAATATAAATTTATATTTTGTACTTGTTATGATTTTTTATGTTATACTATATATATAACAATCTTTTTCATTTACAAAGTATAATGGAGGTTTTTTATGGTTTTAAATTTAGATTTTAATAGTGATAAATCTATTTATGTACAAATTAAGGAAGAAATAACCAAGGCTATAGCTTCAGGAGAATTGAAAATAAACGAATCACTTCCATCTGTAAGAAGTATGGCTGAAAATATTGGTGTAAATTTACATACAGTGAATAAATCCTACAATGAACTAAAAGAAGAGGGATTATTAAATATTGATAGAAGAAAAGGTGCTATTGTTGCTCAATTACCAATGAAAATAGACAACACAACTCGTCAAAAAAATAAGTTTGAATTGGAACTATTAGTAGCAAAATCTTATTTATCAGGCATTAGCAAAGAAGAATTTTTGTCACTAAGTTCAAATTTATTTGACAAGTATGAGGTGAAATATTATGAGTAAGATTGAATGTTTATTTACAATATTTCCGATTCTAATCTTGATGTATGCTACATTTTATTTTATGCCCTATTTTGTAGGCAAAAAACATATTTATGGAGTTTCTATAGACCAAGAACATAAAAACTACACTTACTTTATAAATCTGGATAAAGAATTTAAAAAATTTTTACCTTTAGGCTTTATTATAGATTTTATATTAGTTTTTATCCTGGTTTTTATATTTGATAAATTGGAACTCTCTTATTTTATTGGTATTATAATCTTTTTATTTTATGAAAGTATATTGTATATTCATGTTCATAAAAAAGCTAAAAAACTTAAATCAGAAATTTATTCTACATTAGGTCATATAGATGTAGACTCAAAATTAATAGTAGATATGGATTTTATAAATAAGAAAAATAAACTAATAAAAAATTTAAAATACTGTATTTAATACCAATACTATTTACTTTTGGAATGAGTATTTTTTTTACATTTAATTATAATCAACTGCCAGACTTAATTGCTACTCATTGGAGTATAAATGGGTCTCCTGATATTCTTATGGAAAAATCATTTCTTAATATATTTAAATTAATAGGTACTGAATTTTGTTTAATGATTTTATTATATATTAATTCTCCAAATTTAAAATCCAACTCTTCCTATTCGCCAGAAGAAGATGAGAAATATTGGATAGCAGGCACCATGTATAATAATCCAAATGACCCATCATTGATGGTTAATAAAAGGTTTGGTCTTGGATGGACCATAAATTTTGGAAATCCTCTTGGAAAGATACTATATATTGCTATAGCTTTGTTTTTAATTTTTTCATTGTATAGCCTAATAAAATCTCTTTTACTTTAAATACCATAAAGTGTATCTTACTTGTATTATTGGGTATTATATTTTGTAGGATAAGAAATATTTCATATTATCGTTGAAATATAGTATTTATATTACTAGAAATGGAGATTTGCATAATGTTGTCAAAAGCTGAAATCAAATACTTTAATGAATGTGCTTCTGAGATACTTTCTTCTGAAAAAGTACAACTTATGAGAACATTTCCTCATCATGGTAATGTTTCATGTCTTGAACATAGTTTATCAGTAGCATATTATAGTTATTTATTATGTAAAAAATTGCACCTAAATGTTGATATTCAAAGTGTAATTAGAGGAGCTTTACTACACGACTTTTTTCTTTACGATTGGCATTACAAAGGTGATAGAAAAGGATTGCATGGATTTACTCACCCTAGAGAAGCATTAAAAAATGCAACTTTATTTTTTCAAATAAATGAAAAAGAAACGGATATAATTTTAAAGCATATGTGGCCTCTTACTGTTAAGCCTCCTAGGTATAAAGAAGCACTTATTGTGTGTTTGTTGGATAAATTTTGTTGTTTAGTTGAGACTTTAAAGATACATTCTTTATTATCTCCTTATCATGTATAAGACAGTTTCCTTATCACTTTTTATAATTTAATTTTGAAGAGGTATTAAGTATTATATTCAACTTTATACCTCTTTACTATTTTATTATTTTCTACAACAACATTTTCTTATAATATCATTATAAATCATAACCTCTATCCTTGATAACTTACCCTTCTTATAGACATGCTTACTACCTTAAATAACAGCAAACCAGCTATTAAATTTATTAGTATTGCCGGTGCTACTGCAACCATAAATAATGCCATAAATGAACCTCCAGGAAGACCTACTATTGCCTCGGCAACTAGTAAAAATGTAGTTCCACTAACAATAGTACCTATTGGAAATATTATTGTAGCTACTATTAAATCTTGCTTTTTATTGCTTAAGTTCTTCATAAATGGTAATTTATAAATTACATACATTATCATGAACATTATATTTATTGTAATCGTTTTATCAAGTATATTTGGAACTTGACCACCTGGAAATTTAGTTGTTAACGCAGCAAATATCCCTGTCACAATTCCTGCTACTAGACAAATCCTATAATCATCTTTATTTAATATCATTATTATAAACATCATTGCTAAAGATATATCTGGTTGCATTGGAAGCCCTATAGCAGGTGTAAGTTGATGTATTAATAAACCCATAGCTAAAAGTATTGCATTTAAAGTTAATTTTTTTGTATTTGTTTTCATTATAATAATTCCCCCTAATTTGTTTAATATTTATTTTATTTTCTTGCCAATTTTCTAAATCATTCTCTTTAACTTTGATAGTTCATAACATCTCTTTCACCACCTTTTATATCAAATTATACATTTTCTCTTAAAATTTTTTAAATAAAAAACTCCGTCCTAAATCAATAGGACGGAGAATATCCGCGTTGCCACCTAAATTATATAAAAATAAACTATTGTTTAACTCTTATACATCTCATTATCAGGTACTTACATACCCTATTCGCTGTAACGTGCGACTGACGATAAAGTCTACTCTCATAATAATATGATTTCAATTTACTCCTCTAAGGTCCATTCACTATATTCCTTCTTGCTAAGATTCCACCATCCTCAGCTCTCTATATTGAAGCTAAACATAATTACTCTTCCTTGTCATAGGATTTTTAATTTGCTGTTGATATTATAATATTCTAAATTTTTATAATTGTCAACTCTAATTTTTTATTTTAAATTTGTAAAAAACATAGCATAATTTTTATAAATGTTCTAAAATTTAATTTAAACATCAAAATTAGAGAGGATGATATTATGTTTAGAGAAATGAGATTAAAAAAGAGAGAAATGACAAAAGAAGATACTGTCGAAGTATTAAAAAATGGTGAATTTGGTACTTTTTCCACTATATCTGAAAATGGCTATCCTTATGGAGTTGCTGTAAACTATGTATACTTTAATGATTATATTTACTTCCATTGTGCAAGAAATGGTCATAAGTTAGATAATATATCAAAAAACAACAAAGTTTCTTTTCTAGTAGTTGCTAATGAAAATGTTGTGCCAGACAAATTTAGTACTACTTATTCTAGTGCTATAGTATTTGGGAAAGCTTGTACTGTAGAAAATGAAGAAAAGAAAAATGCTCTTGTAGAAATAATAAAAAAATATTCTAAAGGATTCTTTGAAGAAGGCATGAAATACATAGAGAAAGATATGAATTTAACAACTGTAGTTAAAATAGAAATTGACCATATTTCTGGTAAAGCCTCACGTTTATAGTCAAATAAAAATACCTAAAAGTATCTATACAATCACTTTTAGGTATTTTTATTTTATATCTTATATATTAAGTCTTTTTAGGTAATCTCTTATACCCAACTTAACATCATCACTTGGTCTTATATCAGAGTTATCTCCTGCTATATGAAGTATTCCATATGCTGGATGACTTCCTCTTACTGTACATGGAACTGATAAAAGAGTCATTCCCATATGTTGGGCAAATATGTTCATTGCTTGCAGAGCTAGCTCTCCTCCTCCATGTTGTGAACCTGCTGTAGCAAAACAACCAAATGTTTTCCCGCTTAAAGATGCTCCTACCCAAATATCAGAAAAACTATCCATAAACATCTTCATTTGACCAGATACATTTCCATAATAAGTTGGTGACCCCATAAATACAACATCATAATCTAGTAGTTCTTTTCCAGATTTAATTACGTTTATACTTTCAAATTCATCTTTATACTCTTTAGAATTTATCAAATAATATTGAGGAAGTGTTTTTGCAACTTCATCACTTACTTTAAATATATCTACCTCGATATTCATTTCTTCAAGAACCTCTTTATACTCTCTAGCTAATAAATATGTACTCCCACAAACACTATGAAAAATTACTGCTGCTTTCATCCTTATCCCCCTAATTAAACTCAAATTTATTTTTTATATAGTATTTTATACTGAACCCCCTATGACTAAAGTAACAGGGTTTCTGCTTCATAGAATTTTGAATAATCAAATACTGCTAAATGATACTAAATGGATTCAAATATACATCACTTTTTATTACTTCAATTTCACTAAATTCATCCAAAAATCTCTTCATAACGTTTTTGAATATATCTTCTGTATCAAAATGACCACAATCCACTATACACATTCCAATATCAAGGGCATCTTGTGCCTCATGATACTTTACATCACCTGTTATTAGGACTTCTGCTCCTTGTCTCTTAGCCTTTTTTACAAACTCTGAACCAGCCCCTGTTACAACTGCTACTTTCGTTATATTTGTACTAAGATTTCCAACCACTCTGATATGTTTCATATTTAATTTCTCTTTTATTTTATTTGAAAGGTTTTCCAATGTCATACTTTCATCAAGTCTGCTTACTCTACCTAGGCCAAATGTCTTGCCTTTATTTTCTAACTTGTACAAATCATATGCAACTTCTTCATAAGGATGTGCATCCAACATAGAACTTATTACCCCTCCTAAAAGCTTCTGTGGCACTACAGTTTCAATTTTAACTTCATTTACAGTTTCTATACCATTTACACTTCCAAGAAACGGATTAGAGCCTTCTAATGGCTTAAATTGTCCTTCACCTTCTATTGAAAACGTACAATCACTATAATTGCCTATATTACCTGCTCCTGAATTACTTAAAACCTTTCTAAGTTCATCTGAATAGTTGCATGGAACATATACTGCTAGTTTGTATAAATTCTCGCTTTCTGTTACATCTAAAACTTTTGAGTTACTAAATTCCATAATTTCCATAAAATAGTCATTTAGACCATCAAATGCTATATCAAAATTAGTATGCATAGAGTAAAGTGATATATCATTTTTAATAAGTTTTTGGATAAGCCTACCTTTTAAATCTGCACTGTTAATCTTATTAATTTTTCCAAATATAAAAGGATGATGTGTCACAATTAAATCTATATTTTTGGATATAGCTTCATCAATAACATCTTCATTAGCTTCTAAAGATACTAATATCCTTTTTACATCCATATCAAAATCTCCAACTATAAGACCTACATTGTCCCAATCCTCCGCTAAGTTTAGAGGGTACTTTTTTTCAATTTTTCTAGTTAGACTCTTTAATAGCATATATACCTCCAATTTATTTTATTAAATTTTCAAGTTTTTTTATTGCAACTTCACTTTCTTCTCTCTTCTTATCTATAGTTTCTCCATTTTTTCCTTCTAACTTACTAACTATAGAACTATATATCTTTATCTTTTTTTCTATAAAATCATTAAAAAGAGAGTCCTTATTTTCTAAAAGCTTTATTCCAACCTCATAATATATCTCATCTTCTATTATAGTATTTTTACCTGTATATTTGGTAACTATTATTTCATATATTCTAAAATCTTCTCTCACTAAAACTTCTTCTAAAATTTCATAACCGTTGTTTAAAAGGTAACGTCTAAGTTCTTCTTGTGCTTGCATCGGCTGTAGTATTAATTTTTCTATACTATGTGCTACTTCTTTTTTAGCTTCAAGAAGCTCACTTATCAAGATTCCACCCATACCAGCAATTATTACTTCTTCTACTTCCCCTATTTCAAGTATCTCTATACCAGAACCCAATCGTAAATCAACTTTATCTAAAAGATTGTTCTGTATGACTTCTTTACGTGCGTTGTCAAGGGGTCCTTTATTAACATCAGCCAACACTGCAAATGGTACTCTTCCCTCTTTTAGCAAATATACTGGTATGTATCCATGGTCTGTTCCTATGTCAGCTATTTTTTTACCATCTGACACTAATGATGCTATTTTCAATAATCTATCTGTTAATTTCAAATATAAATCTCCTTTCAATTCCCTTTATTTGTAGACTTTAGTCCAAGTTATAAATGTTAAACTAAAATAACTACAAAAATAAAATTAAATCTTTACTACAAAATAGCCATGAGATATCACTTATCTCATGGCCTTTATCACAAAAACGTTAATGATGTATCTTTTTAATCTAAATAATCTCTAAGTTTTTTTGATCTACTTGGATGTCTTAGTTTTCTTAGTGCTTTTGCTTCTATTTGTCTTATTCTTTCCCTAGTTACATCGAACTCTTTTCCAACTTCCTCAAGAGTTCTAGCTCTACCATCCTCAAGACCAAATCTAAGTTTTAATACTTTTTGCTCTCTATCATTTAATGAGCCAAGTACATCTTCTATTTGTTCTTTTAATAAAGAATATGCTGCTGCCTCTGCTGGGGCTGGAGCATCATCATCTGGAATAAAATCACCTAAATGGCTATCTTCTTCTTCTCCTATTGGTGTTTCTAAAGATACAGGGTCTTGAGCTATTTTCATTATTTCTCTTACTTTATCTTCTGTCATTTCCATTTCTTTTGCAATTTCTTCTGGTTTTGGATCTCTTCCAAGTTCTTGAAGTAGTTGTCTTGATACTCTTATTAGCTTATTTATAGTCTCTACCATATGAACTGGTATTCTTATAGTTCTAGCTTGGTCTGCAATAGCACGTGTTATAGCTTGTCTTATCCACCATGTTGCGTAAGTACTAAACTTATATCCTTTTGTATAGTCAAATTTTTCGACTGCTTTTATAAGACCTAAATTTCCCTCTTGTATTAAATCCAAGAAAAGCATACCTCTTCCTACATATCTTTTTGCTATACTTACAACTAGTCTTAAGTTAGCTTCAACTAACCTTTGTTTTGCTATTTCATCACCTTCGTGCATTCTTCTAGCAAATTCTACTTCTTCATGTGGTTTAAGTAGAGGAATTTTTCCTATTTCTTTTAAGTACATTCTGACAGGGTCATCTATACTTATTCCTTTGGGTAAAGATAAATCCACAGTTTCTATTTCTATTGCAGAAGAGTCGTCATGTGAAATTGCTTCTGCATCTTCATCTAAGTGGCTTATACTTAAATCGTCATCAGCAACCGAAAAATCTATATCAGCTTTATAATTTTTTGTTTCTGTTATTTCTATTCCCAAATTTCCTAAAGTCTCATAAAGATTCTCTACTTGATCCTTATCAAGTTCATTCTCCGAAAAAGCTTCCATTATCTCTGCAAGTGTCAGAGAACCTTGCTTTTTTCCTTTTTCTATTAATGTCTTAGCAGTAACCTTTTTTAACTCTTTTTTATTCGATTTATTTTCCACACTCAAACCTCCTTTCTCTACAAGCTCTTTAAAATTTTATTTATCTCAACTATTTTTAAAGCAATTTCCATAACTCTACCATCTACCTCTTTCATATCATTATTATTTTCTAATTCTTGTTGTTCCCTCAACAAGCTATTAATTTGCTCTTCTAATGAGTTTTTTCTGATATTTGTTATTATTTCTTCTATTTCTTTTGTGTTCTCTAAGTTTATACTATTCAAAGAAATCGAATTTAATTCTTTTAAGTATTCTTCGGATATGTTTAAACTTTTCAATTTGTCAATAGTTATTTTGTCCAATTCTTGATTTTTAATCATGTAATTTAAAATTTCTTTACTTTCTTTCAATAAAAAATCACTTTCTTCTACTTTAAGTAACGCTATTTCTCTAATTTTTTTATCTTCTAACATTATTTTTATTAGAGTCTCTTCAACTAATTGTTTTCCGTCTTGTCTGACTTCGACTTTTTCAATTATTTTTTCTTCTACTTTCTTTTGATTTTTGTTATTATATGGCTTATTATAATTCTTACCATAAACTTCTCTCTTTATAGACTCGACATTAATATCTATTTGATTGCTTAAATACTTTGTATAAAAATCAATTTCAACAGGACTTGTCAATTGTTTTATAATTTTAGAAGCTTCTTTTGCGAACTTCACTCGTTCTTCATCTTTTTGAATGTTAAATCCTTTTTTAAGATGATCTATTTTATATTTTATGTAGTGAGTAGAAACATCCATAGCTTTTTTATAATCACTAAGTCCGTATTTTCTTACAAATTCATCTGGGTCTTTAGCATCTTTTAAGTCCAACACTTTTACATTGATACCGAATTTAGTAAGTATATCTATAGCTCTTAAAGTCGCCTTTATTCCTGCTTCATCAGAATCATAAGATATAATAGCAGTGTCCGCATATCTCTTTATTAAAATGCCTTGTTGTTCAGTCAAGGCTGTTCCAAGGGTTGCTACTACATTTCTTATACCATACTGATAAAGAGAAATTAAATCCATATATCCTTCAACTAAGACTATAGTTTTACTCTCTAAATTTTTTCTAGCAAAATTTAATCCATATAAGTTCTGTTTTTTATTAAAAATTAATGTGTCTGGAGAATTTAAGTATTTTGGCAAAGAATCGTCTAATACTCTTCCCCCAAATCCTATTATGTTTCCTCTATAGTCGAATATAGGAAACATAACTCTATTTCTAAATTTATCATAGCAATTAGTTCCATCTCTATTTTTTGCTATTAGACCGCACTCCAATAAATCTTGTTTTTTATATCCTTTACTGATTAGAGTATTCATAAGCGAATTCCATGAATCCAAAGAAAATCCTAAACCAAATTTCTTAATAATTTTATCATCTAGTCCTCTTATTCTTAAATATTCATACCCAAGATTTTTGCTTCCCAATAAATTTGAAAGATAAAATCTAGCTGCTTCTGTGTGAATATCTTGAAATTTCTTAGATTTTTCTATTTTAATTCTAGTTTCTTCATTCATGTTAGTGTTAATTTCTATACCGCATTTATTTGCTAAAATTTTTACAGCATCCATAAAATCTAAATTTTCCATTTTCATGACAAAATTTATTACGTCTCCACCTTCACCACAACCGAAACACTTATAAATCTGTTTTGATGTATTTATATAAAAAGATGGTGTCTTTTCTCCATGAAATGGACATAATCCTTTGTAATTAGCTCCAGATTGTTTTATATTCATATATTCAGATATTATACTTGCTATATCACATCTAGCTTTTATTTCTTCAATAATGTCTTTTATATCATTCATATTATCACCTTCTGGTGTAATTTTTTGTGTTAACATTTCTATTCTACACTATATTCTAAATTTGTCAATCACTCAATATACAGAATTCGACTTTTTTTATTGATATCCTTCTTATTAAACAAAAAATTTTTATTTTTTATATTAATTATATCAATATTAAATCTTTATTTATATTAAATAGTTTAATTATCAAATTATATAACTTATAAATTCGTCTTAATAACAATTACTAATAAAAAAGAGGCTCTTGCCTCTTTTAATAATTATTAATTGATTTCATTAAATCTTCAAATTCATCAAAGCAAAGAGATTGAGCACCATCTGACAAAGCATTTTCTGGGTCAGGATGCACTTCTACCATTATTCCATCTGCTCCACATGCAAAGGACGCCAATGACATAGGTTTTACCAAGTATCTAACTCCAGTAGCATGACTTGGGTCTACCACCACAGGAAAACCTGTTTCCTTTTGAATAATCGGTACTGCAGCTAAATCTAATGTATTTCTCGTATAATCATTGTATGTTCTTATACCTCTCTCACACATTATAATATTACTATTTCCTTCTATTGATATATATTCAGAAGCACCTATCCATTCAGTAATTGTTGATGCTATTCCTCTTTTTAACATAACAGGTTTTTTTTGTTTTCCTACTTCACTTAAAAGAGTAAAGTTTTGCATATTTCTTGAGCCAATTTGAATTATATCACTTATACTATACAGTTCATCCATATCCCTTACATCCATAAGTTCTGTAATAACAGCTATACCAACCTCTTCTTTAACTGCTTTTAATATTTCAAGACCTTCTTTTTTTAATCCTTGAAATGAGTTTGGCGATGTTCTCGGCTTATATGCTCCACCTCTTAAAATATTTGCACCATGACTTTTCACAAATTTAGCAGTCTCTAAAAGTTGCTCATAACTCTCTATTGCACATGGACCAGCTATTATAAGTTTGTCCTTTTTTACAACTATCTTTTTATTATTTGTATTTATCTCTATCTTTGAATTATCATTAAATAGGTTTTCTTTCATAACCTACAAGCTCCTTTACTTCTTCTCTTTCTTCAGCAGATAGGAGGTTTAAATGTTCTCTTATTGATTTTTCATTTATTAGAAGTTCTTCATTTAAATCCATAAGTGGTATCAAAACGAAAGCTCTGTCTTGAATCCTTGGATGAGGTATTATTAATCTTTCATCATTAGAAACTATATCATTAAAAAATAGTATATCTACATCTATAGTTCTTGGTCCCCAATGCACTATTCTCTCTCTGTGTAGTTCTTTCTCTATTTCTTGACAATATTCTAACAACTCATAAGGTTCAAACTCTGTTTCTATTTCTACACACATATTTAGAAAATCTGCTTGTTCTGTATAGCCCCATGGTTTTGTTTCGTATAACCTTGATTCTTTGACTTTATATATAGAATCACTATTTTTTAAAAGTTCGCATGCTTTTGATAAATTATCAAATCTATCACCCATATTAGTACCTATTCCCAAATAAGCCTTATTCATCTCTTGTTCTCCTTATCTCAACACCAAAATAGTCATAAATACCATTTACAGGAGCTTCAGGCTTTCTAACTCTAACCATAACTCCATTTATAAGTATAAATTTATTTAAGACTTCTTCAGCAATATTTTCTGCCAAAACCTCCAAAAGATTAAATCGTTTATTTTCAGTAATATCTTTAACAACATTGTAAACTTCAGCATAGCTTACAGATTTATTTATATCATCACTAAGCCCTGCTTCTCTTGAATCAATATAAAGCTCCATGTCAACAAAGAATTTCTGACCTAGAAAATTTTCTTCTTTAAGAACACCATGATATCCATAGAATCCTAGATTACTAAGTAATATTTTATCCATTATATTATACCTACTTTCTATATATTGCATCAGTCATTCTAGCTGCCATTAAGTTTTCATAAACATCATGCACTCTAACTATATCTACGCCATCTCTTATACCAAGGACAGTAGTAGCTATTGTACCTTCCAATCTTTTTTTGGGTTCAACTGGAAGTACTTTTCCTATTACTGATTTTCTAGATGTCCCAAGCAAAATAGGATAACCTAAGTCTTTTAATTCATTTAATCTTCTTAATACTTCAATATTTTGTTCAAAATCCTTCCCAAATCCTATTCCTGGGTCAAGTACTATTTTTTCTTTTTTTACTCCACATCTTATTGCCATATCTATACTTTCCTTAAGAAAGTCTTTTATTGACTCCATTATATCTTTATCATAGTTTGTCCCATCTTGATTATGCATTATACATACTTCTGCATCATATTTTCCTATTACAGAAGCCATTTTTTTATCTTTTCTAAGACCCCAAACATCATTTACCATAGTAACACCTAATTTTAAGGCTTCTTCTGCGACATCTGCCTTATAAGTGTCTATTGATATTGGTATATCTAATTGTTTAAGTTTTTTTATTACAGGAATTACTCTTCTTAGTTCTTCATCTGAGTCTACATAGCTATGACCTGGGCGTGTAGATTCTCCTCCTAGGTCTATTATATCAGCACCTTGGTCAACCATATCTTTTGCGTGTTGTATTGCTATGTCTAAGTTATTAAAATCTCCCCCATCAGAAAAACTATCTGGAGTTACATTTAATATTCCCATTATATAAGTCCTTTTACCATAATCAAACACAATTAATGACACTCCCTTAAATTAAATTTTATATCTCAATAAATTATTATATCTATTCTATAATAAATTGCTACTTCATAGTAATCAAACTCATGGCCTCAGCCCTAGATGCAATATCCTTTTCAAATATCCCTCTCACTGCTGATGTAACAGTTTTTGAACCTGGTTTTTTTACACCTCTCATTGTCATACACATATGTTCAGCTTCTACTACTACTAAGACACCATAAGGTTGTAATTCTTCCATTATTATATCTGCGGCATTTTTAGTGATTCGTTCTTGTAATTGTGGTCTTTTTGCCAATGTATCTATTACTCTAGCAAGTTTAGAAAGACCTGTAAGTCTTCCTCCTTTTGGTAAATAAGCAATATGAGCTTTTCCAAAGAAAGGAACTAGATGATGCTCACAGCATGAATAAAATGGAATATCTTTTACCAATACTAATTCTTCATGTTTTTCATCTGCAAAAAGAACTTTTAAGTGGTCTCTTGGTTCTTCACTAAGACCAGAGAATATCTCTTCATACATCCTAGCAACTCTATTTGGAGTCTCGATTAAACCTTCTCTATCTGGGTCTTCCCCAATTGCCTCTAATATTTCTCTTACTGCATGTTGTATCTTTTCTTTATCAACTTTATTCATTTAAACTCCCCCCATTGATTTGTGACTAGAAGATTAGTTTTATAACTTCTTTTGTCTCAATTTCTTTAAAAATATAATTATAAACATCTAAAAGTCTTTGATAGTCATAATTTTCACTTACTCTTGATGCTAGTTCAAAAAGCTCATTATTTTCTTTTTTTAAAACTTTTAGCAATTTTTTATCCTTTGGTACCCATTTATCATTTATATTAAAGTACCCAATTATTATATCTTTTAAATATAAATTCGTCAAAAAATGATATTCAAAAACATCAAATTTTTCTTTATTTTTTAAATTTGATATTTTTGCTCCAATATCTTGCTTTAAAAAAGACTTTTCTTCTAATGATATTTTACTAGGTCCTTCTAAGTAAATATCTCTACTTATATCTTTTATAGTATGTGATATATTCTCTCTATCAAACAGTACTTTAGCATCTTTCATTTCTTTCACAAAGAAATATTCCCTATTTGATAATAAATTTTTTACACCATCTTTTGAAAAGTAATTTATATCAAATTCTATTCCCTTTTTTTCAAATAGTATTCTCTTCTGTTTTTCCCCTTCTTTTACAAAAACGAATACATCAATATCGTTTATTTCTACATCATAAAGAGTAAAATCTACATTTTTACTAGAGCCCACCAAATATACGGCCAAAGTGTTTTGGTTTTCTATTATTTTAGTTATCTCTTCATTATATACTTCATAAATGCAACCTATCATTCTTTGTCTCCAACAAATTGTTAATATTTTAATTTATTCTAATAATTCTAATATATTATTAAAAACAGCATTTTCTTTATTAAATTTTATTTTGTCAATTTCTGTAACTTTCATAATGCCCATAAGACTATTTGTGACAAAAACAAAATCAAAACTACTAATTTCTGATATATTAATTTCATTTTCTACCAACTCTATATCTAATTCGTCACAAATCTCTATAATCCTTTTTTTTATTATTCCATTTAATATTGGCAATTTACCACTAGGAGTATACACTCTTTCTTCTTTTATGAAAAATATATTGCTCATAGAACATTCTAATATTACACCTTCTGAATTTAAAAATATACCATCATTATAACCATCCTTATTTGCGACATTTTTGGTATATATATTTTCAAAATAATTAGTAGTCTTATGTCTATGAATTAAACTATTCCCCCTAACTATTGGCGATATAGTCAATCTAAATCCCTTCTTATATGTATCTTGATTATATGGAATATTCCTAATGGATATATTATAACCTTCATCAAAAACGGTAATTCTAAGTGCTTTATCAATAACATTTTCTTTTTTTATATATGTAATAATTTCATTTATTAAGAAATCTTTTTTATAGTTTATATCTAAATCTAAACATTTTATTGAACTTAGCATTCTTTCTATATGGATATTTAAATCTATTGGTATGCCATTTTTAACTTTAATAGTTTCAAACAAACCAATTCCAAATTTACTTAAACTACTATCAAAACCTACATTATTCTTCATAATATCCCCTCAAAGCCTTCATTATAGATTTTGCTTTATCAAGTGTCTCTTGATATTCTTCATCTGGGTCAGAATCCCAAGTCATTCCTCCTCCAACTTGAAAATAAACTTTTTTATCATTTTTAATTATTGTTCTAATCGCTATATTAAAATCCATATCACCATTAAAACCTATATAACCTATTGAACCAGTATATACATTTCTTTGCGTTGGCTCCAGCTCATCTATAATTTCCATTGCTCTAATCTTAGGTGCTCCTGTTATAGACCCCCCTGGAAAAGTTGCTTTTATTACATCAGTAGCATCTTTATCATCTTTTAGCTCACCTACAACTGTTGAAACTAAGTGATTTACATTTGCATATGGTTCAATTACAAATAGTTCTGGAACTTTTACACTTCCAGTTTTAGATATTCTGCCAATATCATTTCTTTCTAAATCTACTATCATAAGTAGTTCAGCTCTGTCTTTTTCACTACTTTTAAGTTCTTGTTGAAGCTTTAAGTCCTCTTCTTTATCTTTACCTCTTGGACGAGTACCTTTTATTGGTCTAGTTTCTATTTTCTTATCGACACATCTTATAAATCGTTCTGGAGAATTTGATAATATATGTGTACCTTCAAAGTTTAAAAATGCTCCGAATGGCGCTGGACTAAATCTTCTCAAGTCTCTATACAATTCAAAACTGGTAAGTTCTGTTTCTCCACTGAATCTTTGTGTTAAATTAGCTTGATATATATCTCCCTGTCTTATGTACTCTCTAACACTTTGAACTGCATTTTTAAATTCTTCTTTTGTAAAGTTAGATTTAAGTCTTATAGGTTTTACTTCTTTTTCTTGATAACATATGCTATCTATACCTTTTTTCTCTTCTTTTAATATTTTTTGTTCTATATCATCCATTATCTTTTCTTCTAATTTTATATCTATGTTTGGAGTAGCTATGTAAGTTTTTTCCACAAGATGGTCTATAACTATTACATGATTATAAAATCCAAAATACATATCAGGCATGTCAATATCATCTATAGCAGTTCTAGGTAATTTTTCTATGTAATTACCTAAATCATAAGATAAATATCCTACAGCCCCCCCTACAAACGGAAGATTAGTATCATTTACAACTCTATATTTATGTAGTTCTTCTTTTAAAACTTCTAAAGGATTTTCATCAGTATCCTTATATTTTAATACCTTGAATGGTTGGCTACTTATAAAAGAATATCTCCCCAATTTTTCTTTATCCATAGCACTATCTAATATAAAACTATCATGTTCATTTCTAAAAATAGTAAATATTTCAAAAGAATTCAGTTTAGTATTTATCTCTCTTATCATATTACATATGTATCCTTTCTCTAGCTTCTGTTATAAAGTTTTTCAGCATTTCATGCCCATACTCTGATAAAATAGCTTCTGGATGGAACTGTACTCCTTCTATTAAGTATTTCTTATGTCTAATTCCCATTATTTCTCCTTTATCAGTGGTTGCTGTAACTTCTAGTTCTTTAGGAACTGTATTAGAATCAATTATTAGTGAATGATACCTAGTGACATTTAAAGGATTTTTAAGCCCCCTAAAAACGCCTTCATTAATATGGTTTATACTGTATACTTTTCCATGTACAGGCTGTTGAGCTTTTATAACATCTCCTCCAAAAACATGACCAATAGTTTGGTGACCCAAGCAAATTCCTAGTATAGGTTTTTTCCCTTTAAAAAACTCAACAATATCTATACAAATGCCAGCTTCTTTTGGAGAACATGGTCCTGGAGATAACACAATTACCTCTGGATTTAGTTCTTCAATGTCCCTTATTTTGATTTCATTATTTCTTTTTACTACGACTGTTTCCCCTAATTCTTCTATATATTGTACTAGGTTATATACAAAAGAATCATAATTGTCTATCATTAGAATCATACTATAAATCTCCCCCTAAAAATTATTTTATTAACTCAGAAACCGTTACGAATTTAAAACCTTTTTCAATCATTTTTGGAATAAACATATCTAAAGCTTCAACTGTATCATTAGTTGCATAATCATGTAAAAGTATTATATCTCCATTTTGTACTTTATTAATTATTTTATCTGCAATACTATTAGCTCCTGGATTTTTCCAATCTTTTACATCTACACCTGTCCATAAAACAACTTTATAGTCATGCTTCTTTGCAATTTCGATTAGGTCTTTTTCTCTATAACTTCCAAATGGTGGTCTAAATAATGTAGGTTTTTTTCCAGTTACTTCCTTTAAGATATCTTCACACTTAACAATCTCCTCTTCTATTTGATTAGAACTTAAGTTGCTTATATCAGGATGATTAAAAGTATGATTTCCTATCTCGTGACCTTCCTTACTTGCTCTTACTAATGGCTCTTTATACCATTTTGCATGCTTTCCTGCTATAAAAAAGGTAGCTTTTACATTGTATTTTTTTAACACATCTAAAACTTGACTAGTTTCTTTAGGATGAGGTCCATCATCAAAGGTAATTGCTACTAGCTTTTTTTCCCTTGAACCATGTTTAATCAAAACATTTCCATTGGTATCCGTCATCAAAGCAGAAACTTTACTAAAATTAGATATTAACATTATTCCGCAAAACAAGATTACTGCTATTAAACACTTATATACTGTCTTTTTTTTCCATGATGTCATTTTCAAACTTCCTTTCAAATATTTTAGTTATTTATAAAAGTTTTGAGTGTAATATGTTTTATAGCTTCCTCCAAATATTACTCCAACTCCAATATTATTATAATTCCCCAAAATATTTTTTCTATGTCCTTCAGAATTCATCCAAGCTTCATGTGCATATATTGCATTAATCTGTCCTGCTGCTATGTTTTCTCCAGCTGAAGTATATACTATCCCTTCTCTTTTCATTCTATCAAATGGAGTTTCATTATTCTTATTTATATGGTCAAAAAAATTATTATCTCTCATATCTTCACTATGTTTTCTTGAGCTCAAAGTTGCCTGTTCACTGTATCTCAGCGAGTTTAACCCTCTTTGATTTCTAACACTATTTACAAGGTCTATAACTTCAAGTTCAAAACATTTTTTAATTTCTTCTCTATCATCTGGATACAATTTTTTAAACCTATCTTCAGTACTTTTATCAATTATTAAATATGAACAAACTCTATTTTCTTCATGAATATCGTAGAAAATTGTAATATACTTACCTTCGTTACTTATTATATCATATTGATTTTCTGAGTTTATTATATATCTGGTATTTCCTTTTCTCTTATACTTTAATGGTGTAATCTTAGTTCTCACTGTCTGTCTATCTTGATTTATTTTTATATCTTGATTCTCACATGAATTCATAGAGTTACTGTAAAGTGCCACTACTTCATTATTTTCAAGCCCAACCATAGCAAATTCTTTTCCATATTGATTATATACATACCAATCAAAACCATATTCACTAGTATCAATTCTACCAGGTTTTCCAATACTTGATAAAACTTGACTTAAATTGTCTCCTAAACTTATTTTTTCAAAGTTCTTTATATCTGATTTTCCTAAATTTTCCCCTTCAGTATTATTTGATTGTAAATTTTGATTTTTTTCTTTTTTATCTTTCTTAAAATTATTATTTATATTTATCTTGTCTAAAAATTCATTCCATATTTCACTTTGAAAAAACTTTTCTTTTAAATCATATCCTTCTTCTAAAAATTCAGGACTATAAAATAAAACAATAAGTATTACTAACACTAAAGCAATTAATCTCTTCAATATATTCCTCCTTCTTAAAATCAATCAAAATTTTTTAATATTACATTTATTGCGTTAATATTGATAGTGTGTACTAATCAGCATCATTCATACCTATTTACAGTAAAGTATTAGAAAAAAGCTTTATCTACTAATAGATAAAGCTACAGTCTCAAAGAAAATATTTCATCTAATGTTCTATCAAAGATGGACGGCTTATCGAATTTCCAAGTCCCTTCATAAACCAATTCATTATTTAGATAAAAAGTTCCTTGCCCATGTTTTTTACCATGCATAAATTCGCCTACATATTTTTTACCTTTTTCCCATATATAAATCCCCTTACCATGAATCAAATTGTTCTTCCATTCTCCTTCATAAAGTATTTCACCCTTACTATCATAGCAAATACCATACCCTTCCATCTTTCCACCTTTAAATTCGCCTGCATATATACATCCATCACTCCACTTATAAATACCTTTTCCATCCTTCTTGCCATTTTTCCAAGTTCCAATGTACTCATCTTTACTATTATAGAGCATATTTCCAACACCATTCATCATATCTTCCTCAAAATGACCTATATATTCATTTCCATTTGAAAATACAAAGTTTCCTTTTCCATTTTTTTTATCTTCTTTAAACTCTCCTATGTACTCCATATCCGTCCCTTCATCAACAAAAAAAGTATATGACCCTTGCCCTTCCATTTTTCCATCTAGAAATTTTCCTACATATATATCTCCATTTGAAAATTTATATATTTTATTTTTTGGTTTTTTTGTTTCAACATCATCTATATCACGTATCGTTTTTCCTTCTAATTCTAATACTTCATTTTCTGGAGCAAAATAGCCCTTTTTTAAAACACGCTTCTTCATGTTCTTTATACTTCTAATCTCTTTGTTTACTTCATTTATATATTTCAAATAATTATCATACAAATTAACATATTCTTTAGATAAATTCATAATGCCATTCCTCCAACGTTATTCCTAGATATTTTACTAAATCTATTAAATTTATTATATCCTAATAGTGGTCATGTTTTCTACATATTGAGTAATTTTTTCAATTTTAATTTTAAAATGATATTTTTTAAAGTGATACACAAATTATTAATAAAACCTTTATTTGCTTATACTAAATTTAAACAAGCCGAGAGCTATAATATACGAATTCATATTATAAACTCCCAGCTTGTAAAATTTTCTATAAATCTTTTGCTTTGAACCCTCTTCCTTTTACCTCTGTAACATCATTTACAGATATAAATGCTTTTTTATCATGCCTCAAAGCTATATCTTTTATTTTTGGTATCTCATTTGATGATACTATTGTATATATAATCTTCTTTTTTTGATGAGTGTATGCACCTTCTGCATCTAAAAAAGTTACACCCCTAACTAAACTCTTCATTATATCTTCTGCTATTAAATCGACTTCATTTGACATTACCATAACAGATTTTTGATAATTCATTGCATCTTTAATAAAACTCATTGAATACGCATTTAAAAATAGACCTATAAGAGTGTACAATGCTAAATCTAATCCAAATAAAAAGCTTCCTGTAAGTACTATCAAGCCATTTATTGCTAAAGCAGTATCTTTCAGTTCTATATTCTTCTTAATTTTTAGTATTGCAGCTATTATATCTGTACCACCTTGGGAAGACCTAGTTCTAAATACAATCCCAACACCCAAACCAGATAATATACCACCATATACACTTTGAAGCAATATATCATGTATAGGTATAATCTTACTTATTTCTTGAGTTGCACCTAATAATAATGAAAATACAATCATATTTACTAAACTTGAAATACAAAACTCTTTTTCAAGGTATATAAACCCTAAGATAAATATTGGAATATTGATTAAAAATGTTAATAAACCCACATTTATATTTGTCAAATAGTTGATGGATGTTGCTATACCTGTAGCACCTCCACTAAGTAGATGTGCTGGTCTTAAGAACCCATTTATTCCTATAGATGTCATCAACATCCCAAATAACATCGTTGAATATCTTAAAACTGGATGTTTTTGTAGGGTATTCTTAACTTCACTCATTTCTTTCTCCCTTCAATCTTTCTAAATCTTTAGAATTTTAAAAACTCACTTTTACACATATTATTCCTGATGCAATAGATAATATTTCAAATAAATTTTTTTATATAATGTCTTGAACTGTCATCTATTACATCATCTATTATAGTACCTTTTTCATATATGTCTAGTGCAAACTTTTATATTTTAATCTTTAAAAACGTTCAAATCATCTCATTTATGCTCTAAATGAAACTCTTTCTAGCATAATATGATACTACTTATTATTTAACTTGCAATATAGTAAATTTATAGTATCTTTTTCTAAATATCCATTCAAACAGCAATTTATTTTATTTTAACAAATTTAAATTTAATAATTATCTGTTCATAATTAATTCCTAAATGAAATTTTTATTTTTATAATTTCAGTACATGATTTTTTTATTTCATTATTTGCATTTTTTTCATTCAGTTTTTATTTTAAATTTTTTTTATTTTATTTTGTTTTAAGTATTCAAGATACTGGTTTTAATTTTATTTTTTATATAAAATTCATTATAATTGGGATTAGTATTACTGTAATTGTACCAGAAACTCCAATAGAAACGCCACTCATAGCCCCTTCTACTTCTCCAAGTTCAAAAGCCTTTGTAGTCCCTAGAGCATGTGCAGACGTTCCAAGGGCAATTCCTTTAGCAACTGGATGATTTATCTTTCCAAGTTTGAATACTATAGAAGCGACCATGCCACCAAAAATACCTGTAAAAATTATGGCTACAACTGTTATTGATTCTACACCATTCAAAGAATTTGCCAAAGATATTCCCATTGGTGTTGTTATAGACTTTGGAATCAACGAATTTATTATACTTACATCTGAATTAGCTATTTTACCAATTATCAGTACAGATAGAAGAGAAATTAATATGCCACAACCTATACCTATAAGAATCTCAAGTATGTGCTTTTTTAATAATTTAAATTGCTTGTAAAGTGGAACTGCAAGTACTACTGTAACAGGACCCAAAAAGAAATTTATACTATCAGCTCCCATCTTATAATTCTCATAAGGAACTTTAGTTATTTTTAAAAATAATATTATTCCAATAATTGCAATTAACATAGGATTACATATGGGGTTATTTGTTTTTCTCTGAATATATCTCCCTAAATTAAAAAATACTATTGTTACTATTATTCCAAACACTGGCATCTGTAATACATTATACATTTTTTTGCCCTTCTTCCTTCTTTTTTATCATCTTTTCTACTATAATTCCAGTAGTATACATTACTATTAGTGTACTTAAACATATGACTAATAAAAGCACTAATACATTTTCCTTTATTAAGTCTAATGATTTTATAAGTGATACACCTGCTGGTATAAAAAATATAGCCATATTGTCAAGGAAAAATCCACTTACATTTTCTATACTATTCAAATCTAAAACTTTAAATTGTAGTAGTATGAATAATAATAGCATACCAACTATACTCCCAGGAATAAGTATAATTTCCTGTATAAAGGAACTTATGTACTCTCCTAATACCCATATACATAAAATTATTACTAATTGATTGAAAATTTTCATTTTCCACCTCCTAAAACTAAAGAGATTGCTTCAAATCATATATTTGTAGTTTTATCAACAAGCAAATATCTTTCTTGAAATAGAAAGTTATAATTTAATACAATCTCTTTTTTAATTTATTTTTATTTTAATTTAATAAAATACATACTCGTTTGTTTCAAAAAAACTTAACTATATAAACTTATTTTTCACTTAAAATTTCTTTTATTTTTGAATTGTTATACATACTATCAGGAACTTCACTTCTTAAACTATAAAAAGTTTGTTGTGCATTTTTTAAATCACCATTATCATAATAAAGCATACCCAACTCGTAATATGAGTCATCATAATACTGGTCATGTTTAGTATAAGTATTTATATACTTTTTGTAATATTTTATAGCTTCATCCTTATTTCCTAACAACTTATTTGTTATTGCTAATTGATATATTGATTCAGAAATATATTTTTTAGTTTTTCCAGAAGAGACTACACTTTTAAAATTATCTATAGCTTTTTTATATTCTTTATTTTTCTTTAAATTTAGAGCTTGATAATATAAATCTTCCTCATCAACTACAGCTATCTCTCTTTCTGGTTCTTTATTTTTAACCGCATTTAATTCCTCATTCGTTTTCTCTAATTTTTTACTCGTTTCTCCTAGCTTTTTATCAGTTTCATTTAGCTTTTCCTCTTTACTACTTATTTGGTTATTTAAATTTTCTATTCTTTTTTTGTTTTGAATCAAATATAGACCCATGCCTACTAAAACACAACCAACTATAATGTATGGTAAAATATTTTTCTTTCTTTTTACTTTTTTTACTTCTTCCTTTTTATTTGTATCTTTTTTTTCTTCTTCACCTTTTTCAAATATTGGATTATCTTTATCTAACTCTTTAAGTTTGTCTAAGTATCCCTCTCTCTTTTTTATATTGCCTAGTTTATCATACAACAAAGATAAAATTACATATGGCTCTATTAGCTCAGGTTCTTCTTCAACTATGTTTTCTAGAATATGTATTGACTCATAATTTAATTCTTCATTTATAAATCTTATAGAATGATTGTATCTTCCTAAAAAAGTTTTAAAATCTTCAGATGAAATTAGATTTACATATTTTCTAGATATATGATTATTTTCATAACATAAAGCAGTATAAAAACTCTCAAAGGCTTTAGCAAAATCACATTTCAATAACTTTAAAAGCCCTCTAAGATTTAGTATATCAATGTCTTTAGGATTTATCTCTAAAGCTTTATTGACCATATTAATAGCACTAGTTATATAATTTTTATATGCTAAATCCAATGCATTATTATATCTTTTATATGATTCTAATTTTAACTCCTTTGATGTTGTGTCTGACTTTGAATTTAAAGCTCCTTGTAAGTTCAATAGTGTTTCTTCTTTATAATTTGTAGTCACATAACTCTGTTTTAATGTTTTTAATGTTTCGTCACCGTCTTCTTCTTCTATATTAAAAAAAGTCAAATCACTTTTATTATCTTCTATCAAAGATATATCTAAAATTTTTCTAGGCATGTTTTCTATATCTTGTTTTATATCTTTAACTAAAATAATACTCACCTCCACTCTAAAATATATATTTAAGATAACATATTTAATATGTCAAGTCAAAACTATACATATTTTGCCATTATTCTCATAATAAAAAAGGTAATCCTCTTCTTTTTATGAAAAGGCTACCTCTTTTTCAATACTATTAACTTTTAATGTTGAATTTTTTTACTTTTCTATAGAGTGTGGCTATACCTATATTTAGTGCCTCAGCTACTTTTTTCATACCTTCTGTGTTGCTTCCATATTTTTTTATGGCATTTTCTATAGCTTCCCTCTCAAGGTCATCTATAGTCTTAACTTCTTGTTTATACAATTCATCTAATTTAAAAGATATTAAGTCAGACATACTCCTTACAAAAGCAGTTAACTCTTTATCTTTTGAAAGTATCTTTTCTTTTTGCTCTTCATTAAATGCAGCTATACCCAAAATTCCAAGTATATGCTCTCCCATTTTAACGGGAGTACATATATCAGCTAACTCTTTACAATCTTCTCTATTTGCACATTTATTACAGTTCTCTTCTATCTCCTTATTTATAACATAGGATTTTCCATCTTTTAAAACAAGAGAGTATACAGATTTCTCTGATATTGTCTCTCCTATTTTACCTCTGAATATTCCTGTACCTGCTATCCTAGTTAAATCTTTTGTAACTAAGGTAACATCTACATCCAACACATTAGAAATATTCTCGCAAATACTTTGAACGTAATTCGTTATATTATTTAAATTCAAAGTAATCCCTCCTATTTAGATTTATATTTTTTAATACTCTACATAAATCCTATTCTTGAGAACTTTAAGCTTGCGGTTGTGGTTGTGTCTCATTAGGCTTATTATCAGTTGGTGGTGTTTCTGGTTTTGGTTTATTATCCGGATTTTGATTATTTGTGTTCTGATTATTTTTATTTTCATCTGTATTCGGTTTTTCCTCTGGTTTTGGTTCCATAGTTCCAACTAATATAATACCTTCCTTCTTAGGATAATATGAATTAGCTATTTTTTCAGTTTTTATTTTCTTACCATTTGCATCATTAAATGTTCTATATGTTGATACAGAATATGCATTTCTTCCACTCTTATCTACTTTTTCTTTACCTTTAGGCATTGTAGGGTCATTAACCCTTTTCATCGTATTCTGTGAAACACCATCTAGTTTTGTTGATATTGTTATGTTTTGTTTATCTTCTGCACTTCCATATATGTTGCAAACAATTTGATTCCCTGAAACGTAATTTTTTATGTAAATTGGATGCTTTAGATTATTTTTAAATAAAAAATCTATTCCACTATCTGCAACAGTTGCATCTCTTCCTTTTGGAACATAGCTTGATGGTATTGTATGATTTTTTACATTAACAATTTCTAGACCTGCGTATAACACAGAATTGTATAATGTAGATGAAACTTGACAAACTCCTCCACCATAGTCTTCTTCCATCTCACCTTCCATTATTACAGGTGCACTCTTATATCCATTTTCCTTGCTTCTTTTACCTGTATGTTTATTAAATGAGAAAGTTTCTCCTGGCATAAGTAATATATTACTTATATTATCTGTTGCTAATTTTATGTTTATACTTCTATTTATTTGGGAAGTTTTAAACGTTGTTGAATACTTACCTAAATTTGTATCTATATTAGCAAGTTGATCTTTTTTTACTTTTGCTGGAGTAGATTTTACCACTAACTCATTTTTATACTTACCTTTTTTAGTTTGATTATCAAAATTCTCCATACTCTTAGAAACATCCATTTTAAGACCATCAGAATCTGGTACAACCTTTACTTTTTCACCACTTATATCAAGAGTTGCATCTTTTACATCTACATCTATTTCTTTAGCTATTTTTTCCATTTCTGCTTTTAATTTACTTTTATCATAATTTATCACTACTACTAAGTTGCTCTTTTTCCCAAAATTTGCTGAAATAGTTTTTGACAGATTCTTAAAGAAACCACTCTTTCTATTTAAATTATATGCATTATCTACTGTTTTATCCAAGTCAGTAGCTAAATTTAAATCTTCGCTTTTTACTTTCCAACTTTTACCATTATAACTAAACTCAACATTCTCTAATTTGTATTTTTTAGCTAACTCCTGTTTTGCTTGCGGTTTAGTTAATTTTCCAATATTTACTCCATTAACATATGTGTTTTTTGCTATTTTCTCCCCTTTAAATTGCATAAACATTATGCCTATAAAAATTATTACTACTAGTGCTACAGCTCCAATAGCTATAACTAGCTTTTTGTTCACATTAATCATCCCATACTTCTCCTTACAATAAAATTATTTCTATACACCTACTATTATATTACTACATAATATGCCTTAAAAAATCAAAAACTTTTTAATTACATAATAATTTAACATTATTAATATAATTAATTAATATTCATTTAACCCATTTTCTGATATGGTATATATTTTTTCATTGTAAATATTAATGGCATAAACCTCTTTACCTCTAAAAAAACCTTTGTTTACTACAGCATAATAATAAATATTTTTATATTTCCCAAATAATTCCTCCAAACTCTTTTTACTTTTTACATATCTATCAGCTTTCTCTATGTCTAATATCTCAATCTTTTTATACTTATTTTCTTTTTCATCAAGAGTATTAGTTAATACAAATTTAGCTTTATCTTTTGTAATACCAAATTGATAGCTTCCATCTTCTAATATTCTAAAGTATCCATCACCATAATCTACTTTGTAATCTTTTTTACCATCTTTATAGGAATATAAATCTTTAGTTTTTGCACTTACCAAGACCTCATTTATTAATTTGTCATACTCATATACTTCAGCATAATAGTATTTATTATTTTTTATCATTTGTGGAAGTGAGTTTATAGATAGATTTGCCTTGTCTTTCCCACTTTTTTTGGATATTACATTTATAATGTCATCAGATGTTAAAGTATACAATGATAGATTCTTTTTATATTTTTTTTCTAAATTCTGTACCTTTTCATCATCTGAATAGTCTTCTTTTAAATACTCTATATACTGTAATGCTCTTTCATAGTCTCCAGAAGTATTTGCCTCTTCAGCTCTACTTATATAGTAATCATACATTTCTTCAATACATTGTTCTTTCCCATTTTGAGCCATATCGTAATACTTTTCATCTTCTTTTAATACCTTATTATACTTTTCAATAGCTTCATAAAACTTATATACTTTTTGGTCTTTTACTGCTGAATCATAAACATCTCTGGACTCTTTGATTGTTTCTATATTCTGTTTGTATACATCTAAGTTACTACCTATACCATTCAATATTGAAATAGTGTTTATATAGTTAATGGCAATATCATAAGTAGTATTTTCTTCTTTATACATTTCTCTAACTCTATCAGCTTGAACTAATAAATCCTCAACATCTATACTTATTTTGTTTAGCTCTTTCACTGTATTTATTAATCCAATAAAACTTTCTTGACTTATATCTCCATCCAAGTATTTATCACCACTATTTAATAGCAATTTGTTTATTTTTTTAGAAACAGATTTATTAAACCTTTCCATTTTTGAATCAGAAAACTTTTTTTCTATACTTGCATAATAATCAACAGCTATAGAATATTGTCTTTTTTCTATAATTTTTAACAACTCATTAGCTTCATTTCCTACACTAAACTCATTACTACTTAAGAAAAATACTATCATTAAAACAATTACACCTAGTGCTGATAATGAAATTGCAACTATAGATTTTCTTTTTTCATCAATAAAATCTACAGATTTCTCAAATAAATCTCTAAAATTCATTATAATTCCCTCTCCATTTAGCAATCTTTATATTTTATGGTAAACTAAATTTCTTATTGGTTATTATATCATAATTCATGAAAAAAAATAAAAACACAACTTAAATCGTGTTTTTATTTTACCTATCAATCATTATTTTATACATAAATATTTCCTTTACATAAACTATGATATCTTTCTTTTTATATCCCTAGAATGACTCTTTTGTTTTTTATCAACACTGACATTTTTCATTCTTGTTTTATGTATAGTTTTGCTATCAAATATTTTTCTAGCATTGCATAAAACAATTCCAATTGTCAAACAAACTGTAAGCACGCTTCCCATCAAAAAGTAATAATCCAATCCTATATGCACTCCCATAACTGAATTTATTAATACTAATGCAAAAGTCATTGCAAAACATATCATCATGGAGATAATTAAAATTCTTAGAATTTTTTTCAATCCACTCACCTCGTATAATCACTAAAATTGACACTAACCCTTATCCATTACTATACCAAATTAGTAAAAAAATAGCAATTACTATTGTCATTTATATTAGGAAAATATTAAATCTTTTTAATAAATATCTTTTTTTGACATAAGGGTTCCTTAATTTTTAATAAAGTAGTAACACTAATATGTACTAATTAATAGAATAAAATAAATGATAATTTATTGAGGGGTGATTTACATGCCAAATTTGCCAAGTTTAGGATCAAAGGCTCCTGATTTTAAAGCCAATACAACAAACGGCTCCATTAGACTCTCTGATTATAAAGGTAATTGGATTGTTTTATTTTCACATCCTGGTGATTTTACACCAGTTTGTACTACAGAATTTTTATGTTTTGCTAAATATTATGACGAATTTAAAAAAAGAAATACGGAACTAATTGGTCTAAGTGTTGATAGCAACAGCTCACATTTAGCTTGGATGTACAATATGTCTTTACTTACAGGTGTAGAAATACCATTTCCTATTATAGAAGATAGAGATATGAGAATTGCCAAATTGTATGGCATGATATCAAAACCAATGAGCGATACATCAACTGTTCGCTCTGTATTTATTATAGATAGTAATCAAATTCTAAGAACGATTCTCTATTATCCACTAACTACAGGAAGAAATATTCCAGAAATACTTAGAATAGTAGATGCACTTCAAACTAGTGATAGAGATAATATAGTTACTCCTGCAAACTGGTTTCCTGGAATGCCAGTGATTTTACCATATCCTAAAAACTATAAGGAGTTAAAAAATAGAGTTAATAATTGTAATAAGAAATATTCCTGTATGGACTGGTACTTATGTTTTGTACCAGATAATTATAATGATGAAGAATTGAACAAAAAAATTGATAATACTAGTAGCTGGAAAACAGAACATACTAAGAATATTGAAAAGGAATGTAATTGTAAACATGAACATCATGACTACATGAACAAAGCTCTTGACTGTAAACAAGAACACAAGGCTGATATTAAAGATGATTGTAAACATGACAAAAAATATAATAAAAATACTAACAAGGTTTACAACTCCAAACAGGATAAGTTTAAAGATAAATCTTGTAATGAAATAGATTCTAACTATGATAAAGACAAATCTTGTGACAAAATAAATTCTAACTACGCTAAAGAAGATAGTAGTTATGAAGATTTCTATAAACACAATTATAAAAATTACGATTATACTAGTGAAAAAAACACTAAAAAAATAGCTATGAAAACTTTAAAAGATTCAAAAAAACTAGTTAGACCACAAATAACAGATCCATACAATCCAATAGTTGAAAATATAAACTGTCCAAACATAAATCCAATTGTGGCAGAATACGTTCTTGGCAATCCAACTAATGTAGATGCACAATTATTGGATGCAGTTATCTTTGCTTTTGCAGAGATAGACGAATCTGGCAATGTATTTATTCCTTATCCTAGATTTTTAAATCAATTACTTGCTCTTAAGGCTGAAAAACCTAGCTTACAAGTAATCGTAGCTATTGGAGGTTGGGGGGCTGAAGGCTTCTCTGATGCAGCATTAACTCCTACATCTAGATATAATTTTGCAAGACAGGTTAACCAAATGATAAATGAATATGCTTTGGATGGAGTGGATATAGACTGGGAATACCCTGGAAGTGGTGCGGCCGGAATAAAATCAAGACCTGAAGATAGAGAAAACTTTACACTCTTATTAACTGCTATAAGAGACGTTATAGGGGATGACAAATGGCTTAGTGTAGCTGGAACAGGAGATAGAGGGTATATAAATTTAAGTGCTGAAATAGATAAAATAGCTCCAATAATAGACTATTTTAATCTTATGAGTTATGATTTTACAGCAGGTGAAACAGGACCAAATGGTAGAAAACATCAAGCAAACCTTTTTGAGTCTGACTTATCTTTACCAGGATATAGTGTTGATATAATGGTAAGAAATCTTGAAAATGCTGGAATGCCTTCTGAAAAAATCCTTCTTGGTATACCATTTTACGGAAGACTAGGTGCTACTATAACAAGAACTTACGATGAACTTAGAAAGGATTATATAAATAAAAATGGATATGAATATAGATTTGATAATGTTGCTCAAGTCCCATTTTTAGTTAAAGATGGAGATTTTGCAATGTCATATGAGGATGCTTTATCAATATTCTTAAAAACTCAATATGTTCTTAGAAATTGTCTAGGTGGTGTATTCTCATGGACATCAACTTACGACCAAGCAAATATATTGGCTAGAACCATGTCTATTGGTATAAATGACCCTGAGGTATTAAAAGAAGAACTTGAAGATATTTATGGGCAATTCTAATAGAATGTAGGAAAATTTTATAATTATATAAAAAAGCGAGAATGTATATAGATTTGTGTAAATATATATTTTTGCTACTAAATATTACTGGAAACTTTCAATTCTAGTAATATTTTTTTATTATCAGGAAATACTAATAATGGTATTTTATACACATTTATTGT
>NZ_JADGMN010000025.1:0-49207 GCF_020662285.1 Clostridioides sp. ES-S-0108-01
TATAGGCTCTATTGGTAATCCATCATCATCTGATACAAAGTATCTTTCCTTCCCATTTTCTGTTTTTACTTTTACTACTTCCATAGTTCTATATACACTCCTATAATTCTACTTTATTCTATACTTAATTTACTATAAATACTATAATTATTACAACTATATATTTAATATTTTAAGTATTATATCGTATAAGAGTATATTTAAACTACTATAAATACCGTCTAATTACTTACACTATATTTCTTTAAAGTTATAATTTTGTATGATTATTTTTTATAATAAATTTTCATATAAATTAACAGTATTTATATCTATAATTCTTCAAATACTAGTTCAATAGAATCATCTATATCTTCTTCTATTTCTTCATCTTCTTTTACATCTTTCTTTACTAATTTCATTAATACTGCAACGACTACCGCTCCAGTTATCACTGATACAATATACCCCAACCTATTATCAACAACTGGTAATACTATGAGACCTCCCCAAGGTGCATGATTTAAACATCCTAATAAAAATGCCATAATGTTTCCTATAATCGACCCAACCATAATACAAGGTATTACTCTAACAGGGTCTGCTGTTGCAAATGGGATAGCTCCTTCTGTAATTCCAACACATCCCATTAATAGTGAGGCTTTTCCTGAGTCTCTTTCTTCCTTACTAAATTTTTTTGGAAACAATAACGTAGCCAATCCTAATCCAATTGGAGGTATACAAATTGCAACTCCAACTCCACCCATTAAATATGGAAGTGTATCAACTTGAGTTTGGGCAAAAGTCGCAGCTACTTTATTTATAGGACCACCCATATCTGAAGCTATCATTCCTCCTAGAATTCCTCCTAAAGGAATTTTAGAAACACCAGACATTCCATTCAACCAATTAGTCATCCATGTCATAAAAGAAGCTATAGGTTCTCCAATTAAAAATACAATTATACCACCTGTAATCAATGTTCCAAGTAAAGGATAAATAAATATTGGACCTAAAGTTCTCATTGTAGGAGCCAATTTAATTTTCTTTAATTGTAAAACAACAAATCCTGCTATAAATCCTGCTATAATACCACCTATAAAACCAGCATTTACTTCTTTTGCTAAATATGCACCTATCATACCTGGAGCTAACCCTGGCTTATCTGCCATGCTAAATGCTATATATCCACCCAATATTGGAATAAATAAAGCTAGACCAGCAGCTCCAATTTGATTAAGTTTAGCTAACCATCCAGTTTCAGGAACAGCAGCTTGTCCACTTAGAGTTACTGATAGAGCAAATAATATACCTCCAGCAACTACAAATGGAATCATATACGATGTTGCTGTCATAAGATGTTTTTGCAAAAACTTCAAAATTCTCATTTTAATCTTCCTCCTCTATTTTTTCTTTTATAAGATTATAGACTGTTTGTTCATCTGACTCTCTAATTTGATTTCTAAAACTTTCATGCATTAATAAACGTGCAAGCTTTGACAAAATCTTTAGATGAAGATTATTTTCATTGTCTTTTGTAACAGATATTAAAAATATTAAATCTACTTTTTCTCCTTCTTCTGTCCATTCAATAGGTGTATCAAGCTTTCCAATTGTAATACAAGAATTTTTGACCCCAATACTTTGACTGTGAGGAAGGCCTATCCCATGCCCAATATAGGTTGACAGTGTTTCTTCTCTTTTTAAAACGTCTTCTAGAAATTGATTCTTTTCTTTTAGATAGCCCTCTTTTGATAATACATCTACTAATGATATAATAGCTTCTTCTTTTGAAGTTGCTTTCATCTCAAATGAACATTTTACATTGACTAACTTACTCATCCAGTGACCTCCTTTTCATATTTATGAATTAAACATTCTGCTTCTTCTTTTGTTTTTACACTTTCTAACATAGTAATAAAATTAGTTTTATAAACCATTTTAGTTAAATTAATTATTGCAGGAATTTGCTCTTTTTTATCTCTACTTGCTAGACAAAATATGATTTTAACCTTCTTATCTCCAAATTTAACTGCTTCCTTGCATATCAATAAACTTATTGAACTTACTTTGACCAATGAACTATCATTACCATGTAACAAAGCAAATTCCTCATCCTTTACAGCATAGAAACCTACATTATTTAAAATATATATAATATTATCAGCATATTGCATTGACACAAAATCACAATCAGCAAGTATATTTGAACTAATTTTCACAGCATCTTCCCATTTTATTTCTTTATCAATTACACTTATTGTATCAATTCCTATTAAATCACTTAGTTTAAGTTGTCTAGATAACATTCTCTCATCACTATATCCTAGTTCTTGCCATATAATACTCAGTACTCTTTTTTGAGCATCTTCTTCTAAAAAATCTAATCTCTTTTTAATTGATATGTAATTGGTCAAGACATTCTTTCTTTTTATTCCTTTTTCCTCAAGTTTTAAATAATCATTTTCTTGTAAAAAAGGATTAATTTCAATAATTGTTTTAGGCAAGTCTACTACTATTTTTGATGTTGTTACGATAAAATCTATATTTTCCCAGTCTTTATAATCTTGTAATTTATATGATGGAATGCTGTCTACTATATTTATCTGATAGTCATTTATTAAAGTATCTTTTAATATAGCAATTACACCATACCCAAATCCACAAACTAATAGTATATTTTTATAATTGTTACTTTCGTTTCTTTGTACACTTCCTAAAAAATGTATTGCTAGAAGTATTATTTCATTTTCATTCTTTATTTGATTTAACATCCTGTTTTTTTGTACAGAGGTTTTAGTAGCTTCAAGTACATATTGATATTTATCTGGTATTACATGGAATGACCCTTCATAAATCTGTATGTTTTGTTTGATTCTCTCTATCAATGGAGCAATATGATTAAGTAGCCCCTTATAAAGAATCATATCCTCTTTAAAATCAATGTTCAGAGTTTCAGACATATTATAAATTAAATCTTGAACTATTATTTCTGTACTAATTAAATCCATGTCTTCATTTAAACTTGCATACTTATTTGTAAAAAATACAAAACTCTTTAACAATAAAATTTGTTCTTTAGTTAACTTTTTTTGAATGATTTGCTCAAATTCTTGGTCAAATTTATTCTCAAAATATGGTTCACTTAAGGAAGAAGATTCTAAAGGATGCTTTTCATCTGAATGTATATACCATGTAAAAAGAAAGATATTTGAGACATACCATGTAAAAGATTCATCATTTAGAGTCCAGTCCATTTGTAAAAGTAAATCTGTAGACCAATTATATATATCATTCAAGGAAAGTCCTTTGAATATGTTTTCGATTACCTTCACTATATACTTTTCAAACACGCTCAAATCAGATTTTTCTTTGCCAAAAAGGTAAGAATATGATTTTAATATGTTTAACCTTTGTTTATATATAGTATCTTCATCTCCATTCATTTTGAAAACCTTATTATAAGTAATGCTTATTTGATTTCTCTCTAGTTCATCTGATAAAACATTAAGGTCATTTTTAATCGAACTTCTAGAAACTTTAAACTCTTTGCTCAATTTTTCTAAGTTTAACTTATCTACTTTAAACATTGATATAATCTTCATAATAGATACTCTTTCAGTTAAGGAAAACACATAGTCATTGTTGTCTATATATACTACTTGGAAATCATTTGGAATAATCAATGAACCTTTATTCATCCTTTGTATTAATGGTTTATTTAATGATTGTAAAACAACATTTAGATTGTCTATGTCATATCTAACTTTTCTTTCTTCTATGCTTAACTGTTGACTAATTTCCCGATAACTTGTCTTGCTTTTATTTTTTAGAAAATTCATAATGAGTAACATTCTTCCACTTATCATACTTTCCTCCTTTCAAAATAATTAGAGTTATCGATACTGCAAATTTTATGTTATTATGTATATTTTAGTTTCTTTATGTCTGAAAATAGGAACTGACTTTCTATATATTCAGAATAATACAATAAAGCTTTAACGACAACTTACAACATTTGAAAATTATTTTTACAAAATCTGTATCTATATTTTTTGTTAAAAACACAAATAAAAAATCAAGTTATATTTTATCAATACAAAGGTAATAAATAATCAGGAATTTTAATTAAAATAAATCTACACTATATATGTTTTCATTATTTTCTAAATTAAAATGATTAAATTTAAAACCTATTTTTTTCAGTAAGTTATTTCAAACCAATTTATCAGGTAAAACACCTAGCAATACTTTTGTACAGTTTTGTTCTGTTTTTAATCATTACAATAACCCCAGTATTATTTCCTGTGAATACTCTTGTCTTGCATAATTTGGACAAATTGTACAACCAATCCAATAAGCTTGATTATCCTGTTTCACATATAAATCACCAATAAGTTTATCTGATGTTTTTTCTAGTATAGAAAAACACCATCTTCAAAAGAATTGTCATTAAGCATAACACAAACCATATTTAGTATGACAATTAATCATCATGTTCAAAAAATTTAAATTGCCCTTGCATCTGACACCATGTCAGGGTATATCATTTATTTAGAGAGGTGAATGATATATGAAAATAAATAACTATCAAAAGCAAAGCATCATCACAAATCCTAAAAAATTTGAAAATGAATATCAAGACTTACCAGAAACCCCAACTGAGTTATTAAAAGTGGTTCAAAACCTAGTAATTCATGGAGACCAGGGAAAACTTTATGGTATATCTTTTAATAAGCAACAATCTGATGAAGAATTGCTTCGTACAGTTCCTCAAATGTTAAAAAGAATATTTGAAATAAATTCTAACTCACTAACTATTTCAAGAAACCCAAAACAAAGACTTGTTGGAATGTGCAGAGACTATTCTTTACTTCTTGTATCCTTCCTAAGATATAGAGGTTTTGAAGCTAGAATGAGAGCAGGTTTTGCTAATTATTTTGAAAGTGAGCTTCCTTATGAAGACCACTGGCTTGTAGAATACTATGATACGGTAACAAAAAGATGGATAAAAATAGATGCACAAATAGATAACATACAAAAAAATTATTTTCAAATTAATTTTGACACTCATAATGTCAGAAAAATAGATGGGTTTTTAACTGGCCCAGAAGCCTGGATAAGCTGTCGACAAGGTCATACTCATCCAGATGACTTTGGATATAATAAAAATTGGAAAGGCTGGCATTCTGTAAAGGGTAATCTTCTACACGACTTTAATAATATGATTGGTTTGGAATTGCTTCCATGGGATTTATGGACAGAATTAAGTTCTAAAAAATACAATCAATTAACAAGAGCAGAAAAAAATTTGTTAGATGAAATGGCAGAGATATTATCAAGTGGCAATATGAAAATAGAAGACCTTAATTTGTTAATAGAAAAATTACCTGAAGATTACTTGACATCAATCTTTTCTCAGTTAAAAATATTAGGTATTTCACAAACAAAAGAATTAGGTAATCCTCTTGAATTAGAAAAAAAATTCAAATTTACCAAAGCAATAAATAAACCAATTAAAAATTCACTTTGTCACAATAAAAGTTCTATTTATTTAAAAGGAGGAAGGCAAAATAATTTAAAAGATGTTGAGGTTACAATTCCAAAGAATAAAATGACTGTTATTACAGGTGTAAGTGGTAGTGGAAAATCCTCTTTAGCTTTCGATACGATTTATGAAGAAGGAAAAAGACGTTATTTTGAAAACCTAAGTAATGGAGCAAAACTTTCAGAACAGCTTCAAAAACCTGAATTTGACTTACTTCAAGGATTAACCCCTACTATAGCTATTGAACAAAAAAAAGGAAGCCAAAATCCTCGTTCTACTGTTGGTACTCTTACAAGCATCTGGGATTACTTAAGAATGTTATTTGTATCAATCGGAAAAAGTTACTGTCCATATTGCAAAACTCCATTAGAAAAAAAGAATAATACAAAAAATCATTGTTCATATTGTAAAACTATTTTTTCTAAGATAAATACTTCAACCTTCAATGCTAATTCCCATACTGGAGCTTGTCATGATTGTAATGGATTGGGTTTTACCTATCAAGTTAATCCTCAATTAATTGTAAAAGACCCTACTATTTCAATATTAGATGGAGCTACCTACTACTTTGGAAAATTGAGGGGGAAAAAGCCAAATGGTAATTGGATGGTAGGTGAATTATATGCAATAGCAAAAGATAAAAATATCGACCTAGATATACCTTGGAATGAATTGCCAAGAGATTTTATAGATGCAATCTTATATGGTACAGGTGATAAGATATATGAATTTAGCTTTGAATCAAGGGGGCGAGAATCAAAGATTAAAAGACCTGCCTCAGGTGCAATCAGCCACATTCAAAGACTTTTTAGAGAATCCAGTTCTCAAAATAATACCTTACATCAATATATGGACAAAATTCCTTGCCACACATGTGGTGGTGAGTTGCTATGTATTGAAGCTAGATTCACTACAATCAAAGGTTATCGCTTCCCTGAATTAACAAAAATGACGATAGAACAATTGTGGAATTGGTTGTGTGAATTACCAAATCAACTTCAACAAAATGAGATATCTTTGGTAAATGATATATTAACAGAATTAAAAATTCGAGTTAGTTATCTATTAAAGGTAGGTCTTAGCTATCTATCAACAGATAGAACAGCTCCAACCTTATCTGGAGGAGAACTACAGAGAGTACGATTATCAAGTCAGCTAGGAAGTGAATTAGTAGGCCTAACCTATATTCTAGATGAACCATCTATTGGTTTACATCCAAGAGACCATAATCTAATCATCAAAACTATAGAAGAGCTAAGAGATAATGGTAATACTGTGATAGTCGTTGAACATGATAAGGATACAATACTGGCTGCTGATTATATTATTGATGTAGGTCCAAACGCTGGTACAAAAGGTGGCTTCATTATTGCAGAAGGTACAACTCAAGAAATTATAGAAAATCCAAATTCTATAACAGGCAAATATCTGGGTACATCCAATAAAATAAGTTCAAAAAATAATATTAAACCAAGTAAGTGGTTAAACTTAAAAGGATGCCATGCAAATAACCTAAAAAATATTGATGTAGAAATTCCCTTAAACTGTATGTGCTCTATTACAGGTGTTAGTGGTTCTGGTAAGAGTTCTCTTGTATTTCACAGTTTACTTCCTGCTTTGGAAGAAAAATTAAACCAAAAATCTATCCCAAATAAAAACTATACCGAACTTACTGGATTTGATACTATTGATGATTTTATCTTAATGGACCAAACACCTATTGGAAAATCTAGTCGCTCTACACCTGCTACTTATATCAATATCTTTGATGAAATTCGTTCTCTATTTGCTGAAACTCCACAAGCAAAACAACAATTATTGGATGAAAGCTATTTTAGCTTTAATAGCAAAAAGGGGCAATGCCCCAACTGTCAAGGATTAGGCAAAACAAAAATTATTCTACAATATATGGCAGACCAATGGGTAACTTGTAGTGAATGCCAAGGTAAGAGATATCAAAAAAAAATACTGTCTGTACAATACAAAGGAAAAACAATGGCAGATATACTTGACATGGAAGTAACAGAAGCAAAATCATTTTTTAGTGATTGCCCTGATATATATAGAAAACTCTCTCTATTAGATGAAGTGGGACTTGGCTATCTAAAACTAGGACAAAATACATTAGGATTAAGTGGAGGAGAATCTCAAAGGATAAAATTAGCAAAAGAATTAGGAACAAAAACTAAAAAAAGAATGTTATACATATTAGATGAGCCTACTACTGGACTTCATTTTAAAGATGTAGAGAATTTGCTAATTACTTTTAGAAAACTTGTAAATGAACAACATTCACTTTTAATTATTGAACACAATACAGAAGTTATATGCGCTTCTGACTGGGTTATCGATATAGGTCCAGACAGTGGAATAAATGGAGGAGAAATTGTTGCTTCCGGAACTCCTGATGAAATAAGAATAAATCCAAATAGTATTACTGGACATTTTATATAAGAAGGAGGCACTGTAAATGAAACAAGAAAAAAATTGGAAGATAAAATTGGCAATATTTATGGCTAGTCAAACAATCTCAATGTTAGGCTCCTCTATTGTTTCTCTATCAATGATTTGGTATATAACTCTTCAGACAAATTCAGGAATTAGTATTGCTGGAATTACAGCAACTACTTTTCTCCCACAAGCACTTGTTATGCTAGTGGGAGGGGTTATTGCTGACCGTTTTTCAATGAAGAAAATTATTATCTGGTCAGATATGTTTATTGCTAGTTCAACCCTTTGTTTAGCCATTCTCTATTTTTATGGTCATCAATCGATTGGGTGGATATATTTCTTTAATAGTTTAAGGTCTTTAGGTAGTGGTATCCAGTTACCTGCATCCAAAAGTATTCTCCCTTTATTTATTCCAGAAAAGGAACTTCTGCGTGCCAATAGCTACTCGACAACTATTTGGAGTATTATTCAATTAGTTTCACCAGGGTTAGGTGGATTAGCATTAAGTATGTTTCCACTAGGAGGAGTTTTCTTAATAGATGTAATCACTGCACTTATTAGTGTTGGTTTTCTTGCTAGCATTTCTATAAAAGAAATAGAGAAAAGACAATCAGAAAATAGTATTGAGCAATTAAAAGAAGGATTTCGATATTTATCTAAATCAGTAGAATTAAAAAAAGTATTGATTTTATATACTACATTTCAGTTTCTAGTTATTCCAGCTTCTCAACTTACACCACTCCTTGCTTCTAATAATTTAGGTAATAAAGTGTGGATATTGAGTGGAATTGAAATTGCATTTTCTGTAGGGGCTCTAGTGGCCAGTTTAATACTAGGTTGTAAAAAAACTCACATTTCGCATTTCAAATTAATTAGTTTTTCATCATTTTTATTTGGAACAATGATGAGTTTCTCAATATTTACTAATCAGGTTCTCCTATTCATGATTGTTATGTTTATTATGGGAATTGGAAGTCCACTTTACTATACACCTTTGATTACAATGATTCAAGAAAAAACCACTCCAAAGTACATGGGACGTATATTTTCATATGTTGATTTATTAGGAACTTTAGCTTCACCTCTTGGTATGCTCATTTTTGGTCCATTAAGTACTATAAATTTGAATAGTGCTTTTCTCCTTCCGGGATTATGCTTAGTTATATTAGGAGGAGGTCTATTAATAAAATCAAAGTAGTTTAAATAAAACCAATTAAAAACACATGGATTTAAATATAAGTTTATAAAATATGTTATAGTATAAAAAAATTATTACCATAGTCACATAATAGTAAAATATCCTAAATACAATGGTTATAATGAAGTCTATAATAATAGAGTCAACAGACCTACTCTTGTAATATTTTGATAGCTATTATAATCCATTAAAATGTAAAAGAAGTTTGTTGAAATTAATAATTATAGCTTGTTTTAGCAATATATATCCAAATAGCCTTATTTTATTGGCTATTTGGGTTTAAGAAAGACATAAAAATAGATATAATTTACTTACCAACAATTTATAAATAAAAAAACATTCCCAATATACCACTTATTAGCATAATCATAATGGAATTAATTTGCTGAGATAATTAAACCTAAGGTGACCGCAATTTCTCCCCAAAATCCTTCAATTTGAAGCCCAACAAAAGTAGAATTTTCTAATTTAAAATTAATCTTAGAAATACATTCTCCATACTTTCCTGTCTCAGTAACTATAACATTTTCTCCTGATTTATTTTTATAATCAAGTTGTTCAATTTGAACATGATTATGACCTGAAACTATAGCATCAATTCCATCAACTTGTTGAGCTAAGTCTTGTATTCTATTTCCTGGATTTCTAGGTTTCTTAGGTTTCTCAACTGTATGTGCCACAGCAACTATAATGTCAGGCTTCTCTTTTCTCATTATACCAACCCACTTTTTAGCATCTTCTACAAATATTTGATTTAATATCATTGAACACTAAATTCTCTTATAATATTACTACGTTAATATATAAAAATCATCAAGATATTTCATAGGCATAAAATTATCACAAAAATAAGAAAAAGACTAGCAAACTCAAGCTCTAGTCTTTTTCTTATTTTACTTAGAATAATTCTCAATACTATCTATTCTTTACTTCTAAGTATATTTTATATATCATTCAATTACTATTCTGTACACTAATATTTATAAAAACTTGTCTACTTTATCATCAAATTTATCTATAGTACAACCAAATAACTTTCTTTACGCTTCTATTTTTACAACAGAACTTGCTCTTCTTTATTACAAATCTTTGTTCTAATTTTAATATTTCTATATACTTATTATTCCCATTCGATAGTACCAGGTGGTTTAGAAGTTATATCATAAACTACTCTATTTACTCCATCAACTTCATTTATTATTCTATTAGAAATTCTCTCTAATACATCATAAGGCATCTTATACCAGTCAGAAGTCATTCCATCAGAAGAAGTAACTGCTCTTAAACCAACTAGATAAGCATATGTTCTTTCATCACCCATAACTCCAACAGTCTTAACATCTGGTAATGTTGCAAAAGCTTGCCATATTTCTCTGTATAAACCTGCTTTTCTAAGCTCGTCCATATAAACAGCATCAGCTTCTCTTAATATATCACATTTTTCTTTAGTTACATCACCTATAACTCTTATTCCTAGACCTGGGCCTGGGAAAGGATGTCTAAATATTAATCCTTCTTCTATACCAAGCTCCAATCCTATTTTTCTAACTTCATCTTTAAACAACTCTCTTAATGGTTCTACAATTTCTTGGAAGTCTACATCTTCTGGAATTCCACCAACATTATGATGAGACTTTATAGTAGCAGCATTTCCATGTCCACTTTCTATAACGTCTGGATAGATTGTTCCTTGAACTAAGAAATCCATTTTTCCTAATTTATTTGATTCTTCTTCAAATACTCTTATAAATTCTTCACCTATTATTTTTCTCTTAGCCTCTGGTTCAGAAACTCCTTTTAATTTAGATAAGAATCTATCTTCTGCATTAACTCTTATTAAATTTATATTAAATTTCTCTCTAAATATTCTTTCTACATCATTTCCTTCATTTTTTCTAAGTAAACCATGGTCAACAAATATACAAGTTAAGTTGTCCCCAATTGCTTTATGAACAAGAACTGCGGCAACAGAAGAATCAACTCCTCCACTTAAAGCACATAAAGCTTTTTTATCACCTATTTTTTCTTTTAATTCTTTTATTTTATCTTCTATAAATGAGTCTGTAGTCCAGTCACCTTTTACTTTACAAATATTATATAAGAAATTTGTAAGTATCTTGTCCCCTTCTAAACAGTGTTCTACCTCTGGATGGAATTGAACTCCATATAAGTTTTGTTCTACATTTTCCATAGCTGCTACTGGACAATCATTAGTATTTGCAACTATAGTAAATCCTTCTGGAACTTTTTCTATTAAATCTGTATGACTCATCCATACACTATTTGTAGTTATCCCTTCAAATAATGATGATTTTCCATAAGTTATAGCTGTTTTTCCATATTCTTTCTCTTGTTTATTACCTTTTCTTACAACTCCTCCCAATACATGAGACATTATTTGAATACCATAGCATATTCCAAGTATTGGCACTCCTAGTTCAAATATTTCTTTTGATATTGTTGGAGAATCTTCTAAATACGCACTATTTGGTCCACCTGTAAATATTATCCCTTTAGGATTTTTTTCTTTTATTCTTTCTATGCTTGCAGTACATGGAAGTATTTCACAATATACGTTGTTTTCTCTAACTCTTCTAGCTATCAACTGATTATATTGCCCTCCAAAATCTATTACAAGTACTAATTCATGTTTCATAAATTCACATCTCTCCTTGTATAATATAGTTTTATATATTTATTTTAACACAATACAGTTTAAATTATATTAAATCTTTTTACACAAAAAACCTGTATAGTAACTTCCATAATTTCTAACAAAAGTGAAATTACTATACAGGCTTCCAAAATGCCCTTTATCTTATAGCCAACACATAGGGAGTATAACTCAGCCTACACATTTACTTAATTAGGTCTTTTGGTATAATAATTTCACCCATAGTCAAGATATTTACGGTATCTTGGTAGAGACTCTCAGACCATATTTCTGAGCATATACGAGTGAGTTTATATTTTATATATTTTTTCTGTTTGCTTTTATTTAATAAAGCTGAATATTAATTTATCAAAATTTATTACTTATGTCAATAAGTTTTCACTAAATTCTTCTTTTATTCTAAAATTTATATCAGCAAACACTTTTTTTATAGGAATATCTTCATTTTTTGCTATAATTTTACATTCATTATATTCTGGAGTCGCCTTGACTAGTTCTCCTTTATAATACCCTAATTTTACTGTAACTACTCCATATTTTGTATCCAATTTTACAAATTTTCGCTCTAGAATTTCTCTATTATATGCATTATATCTCACTCCAAAAGTGCTAGTTTCTAAAAGCAATATTTTAATAAATTTTTCTAAATCTGATTCATTGCATAAAATTGACACTTTTGTTGCAGGTCTATTCTTCTTCATATAAATACTCTCCGTATAAATATCTAATGCTTTTTCAGCTAGTATTTTTTCATACAAATAAGAATAAATTTCTGAAGACATATCATCAATGTTTGCACTAATTTCATAAATTAACTCTTCTTTTTTTTTTCACCTAATACAGTTCTTAATATATTTGGTACTTCAAACTTCTTATGACCTATTCCATATCCAATTTGCTTTGGAGAAAATTCAAACTCATCCACAAACTCATCACATAAAACTTTTATGATTGCAGCCCCTGTTGGAGTTGTACATTCTCCAGTTATATTATTTAATTTAATTGGTACACCTTTTAAAATTTCCATAGTTGCAGGTGCAGGTATAGGTATAACTCCATGTTCACAATTTACAAATCCTGAACCAACAGACACTGTACTAGCACAAACTTTATCTACACAAAGTAAATCAACCAATATAGAAGCTCCTACTATATCTACAATTGAATCTATAGCCCCTACCTCATGAAAATGTATCTTATCTATTGTAGTTCCATGAACTTTTGCTTCTGCTTCTCCAATTACCATAAATATTTTTTTTGATTTAGATTTTACATTTTCGTTTAGATTGCTTTCATCTATAATCTCAAATATATCCACTAAATTTCTATGTGTATGTTTTTCTTTTGTAATTACTTCTACCTTTGTACCTACTATTCCATTCTCGGTTTTTGAGCTGATGTTTATATTAAATTCATCGCTCATTTTTAGTTTATGAATTTCCTCCAAAAAAATTTCCTTAGGTACACCTAAATTTAATAAACTTGCAAGTGTCATATCCCCTGATATACCACTTATTATATCAAAATAAAGTATTTTTTCACTCATATATGTCTCCTCAATTTTAATAGTAAAAATATAATAGAAATTAGATTTTATTATATAATTTATGTTTAATTTATATCAATATATTTATTACAGTTTATTTATCATTGCTGCTAAATATCCTGCCCCAAATCCATTGTCAATATTTACAACAGATATTCCAGATGCACAGCTATTTAACATGGCTAGTAAGGCTGCTAACCCTCCAAAATTTGCTCCATATCCAACAGAAGTTGGAACAGCTATTACTGGAACATCAACCAATCCACCAACTACACTTGCAAGAGCACCTTCCATACCTGCAACAGCTACTATTACTCTAGCACTATCTATTTTATGTCTTTTATTTAAAAGCCTATGTATACCTGCCACTCCAACATCATATATTCTATCAACATCATTACCTAAAAACTTAGCTGTGTGATAGGCTTCGTCTGCTACTGGTATATCAGAAGTTCCTCCTGTAGCAATCACAATTTTACCCTTTCCTATATTCTCTATATCATGATTTTGAATCTTTAAAATTTTAGATAGTTCTTCATACTCTGCATGATTATAGATTTCTTTAATTTTCAGAAAAGTTTCTTTTCTACACCTTGTCCCCAATATGTTAGAACTTTTTTGATTCATTTTATCAATAATCCCTAAAATATGCTCATCACTCTTACCTTCACAATAAATAACTTCCGGATACCCATTTCTTAATTCTCTATGATGGTCTATATTTGCATATCCAATGTCTTCATAAGGTAAATCTTTTAACTTTTCTAACGCAAAATCTATATCAATATTTTCATTTTTAACTTCTTCAAGCAATTTTCTTAAGTCCATATTATCGCATCCTTTTAAATTTGATTTATTCTCTATCAACAATTATACCTTAATTAATATATATCTAAAATCATAACCTAAAAAATAACAATACAACTCTAAAATATTATCATAACCTAGATACTAATTTTCTTAATATGTATATTGAATTTATAGATATACAAAAATTAAATATATACAAAAGAACTATTTCAACTTAGAAGTTAAAATCTAAGTCGAAATAGTTCTTTATATTAAAATTTATATTTTAAACTTTTTAAATTACATCATACCTGGCATTCCGCCACCCATACCTGGCATTCCTGCATCTTCTTTCTCAGGAAGGTCAGCAACAGCAGCTTCAGTAGTTAAGAAAGTACTTGCTATTGATGCAGCATTTTGTAAAGCACTTCTACTAACTTTAGTTGGATCAACTATACCAGCTTCTATCATGTTTACATATTTTTCATTTAATGCGTCAAATCCAGTTTCTGCTTCAGAATTAACAACATTTTGCACAATTACAGCACCTTCAAGACCAGCATTTGTAGCTATTTGTCTTAATGGCTCTTCTAACGCTTTTTTAACTATTTGAGCACCTAGTTTAACTTCTCCTTCTAAACTCTCAATTAGTGTTCCTATTGCTGGTATAACACTAACAAAAGCAGTTCCTCCACCAGCTACTATTCCTTCTTCTACAGCTGCTCTAGTTGCATTAAGGGCATCTTCTATTCTTAACTTTCTTTCTTTTAACTCAACTTCTGTAGCAGCTCCAACTTTTATAACAGCTACTCCACCAGCAAGCTTAGCTAATCTTTCCATTAATTTTTCTCTATCAAAATCTGAAGTAGTTTGCTCTACTTGATGTTTAATTTGATTTACTCTATCTTCTATAGCTTTTTTATCTCCAGAACCATCTACTATTGTAGTATTTTCTTTAGTTACTTTAACAGATGAAGCTCTACCTAACATAGATAAATCAGCTTCTTTTAAATCGTAACCTAATTCTTCTGATATTACTTGGGCACCTGTAAGTATTGCTATATCTTGAAGCATTTCTTTTCTTCTATCTCCAAAACCTGGAGCTTTAACTGCTACTACATCAAATGTTCCTCTTAATTTATTAACTACTAACGTAGATAATGCTTCACCTTCTACATCTTCAGCTATTATTAATAACTTTTTACCTTGTTGAACTATTTGTTCAAGAATTGGTAATAATTCTTGTATGTTAGATATTTTTTTATCAGTGATTAATATATATGGGTCATTTAAAACTGCTTCCATCTTATCTACATCTGTAACCATATATGCAGAAACAAATCCTCTATCAAACTGCATACCTTCAACAGCATCTAATTCAGTATTCATAGTCTGAGATTCTTCAACAGTTATAACTCCATCTTTACCTACTATTTCCATAGCTTCTGCTATTAATTTTCCAACTTCTTCATCACCAGCAGATATAGAAGCAACCTGAGATATAGCTTCTTGTGTTTCTACTATTCTTGATTGATTTTTTAATTCTTCTACTGCCACTACTACTGCTTTTTGTATTCCTTTTCTTAATAATATTGGGTTAGCCCCTGCTGTTACATTCTTTAAGCCTTCTCTTATTATAGCTTGTGCTAAAACTGTAGCAGTTGTAGTACCATCTCCAGCTACATCATTAGTTTTAGTTGCAACTTCTTTAACTAACTGAGCACCCATATTTTCAAATCTATCTTCTAACTCTATCTCTTTTGCTATAGTTACACCATCATTAGTTATAAGTGGAGAACCAAATTTTTTATCTAATATAACATTTCTTCCTTTAGGTCCTAATGTTACTTTTACTGTATCTGCTAATTTATTTACACCAGCTTCTAAAGCTCTTCTTGTTTCCTCTGAAAATTTAATTTCTTTAGCCATTTTAAACCCCTCCTAATAAATTTATTCTATATTTATTCAATAACAGCTAATACATCACTTTGTCTTAGTATTGTGTATTCTTGTCCTTCTATCTTAACTTCTGTTCCAGAATATTTTTGGAATATAACCTTATCTCCTACTGTCAATTCCATTTTTATTTCTTTTCCTTCAACTATTCCACCTGGTCCAACTTCTACAACTTCAGCTATTTGAGGTTGCTCTTTAGCTGCCCCTGGTAAAACTATTCCACTTGCAGTTTTTTCTTCTGCTTCTACTTTTTTAATTACTACTCTGTCAGCTAATGGTCTTATTTTCATTATTCACGCCTCCTAAAATATTAAGTATAGACTAGTTCGCCTATGTTTTTAGTTATTTTTAAATTAATACTACCTTATATGTAGATTTATATATACTGTTTATTATCACTCTATCTAATAGAGTGCTAACAATTATTATAATATACCAATCACACATAATTTTCAATACCTTTTTTAATAATTTTTTATAATATTGGTGAAAATAATCTGGCTACAGATTCCTTGATTTTTTGTATGATATTTCTATTCTTAAATACCTCCAGATTAAGCTCTTCACAGTGACTTAAATCTTCAAAGAAATCATCTGTCATTACTCCAATAACTTCTTCATCATAAATAAATGCATTTACTTCAAAGTTAAGCATAAAACTTCTTAAATCCATATTAGCTGTGCCTGCAGAAGCAATTTTATCATCTATTATTACTACTTTAGAATGTATAAACCCTTTATTATACAAATAAACTTTGCCACCAGCTCTTAATATTTCTTCAAAATATGAATAGGATGCTATGTTTACTATCTTGTGATCTGCAATTTTTGGAAATATTATCCTTACATCTACTCCACTAAGAGCAGCACTTTTTATAGCTTTTAGTAAACTCTCATCAGGAATAAAATATGGAGTTTCTATATAAACATTTTGCCTAGCTTGACATATTGCAGAAAAATAAGCATAATGAATATCTTCCCAGTCACTATCTGGACCACTTGCAACAACCTGTATCATACTTTCACCAACATTCCCGACACTTGGAAAGTAATTTTTAGTCACTAAGACTTCTTTTATTGTATAATACCAGTCAATCAAGAATGTCATTTGAAGCATGTATACAGAAATACCTTTAATCCTAATATGAGTATCTCTCCAATACCCAAACTTATCATTTTTGCCTAAATATTCATCTCCTATATTTATTCCGCCTGTATATCCAATTATTCCATCAATAACAACAATTTTTCTATGATTTCTATAGTTTAATTTTCCTCCTATTATAGGAAATTTTGTAGGTAAAAATGCTGCAATTTCTATACCTACTTCCCTCATTTCTCGAAAAAATTTTCTATTAAACCAAAATCTCCAACATCCTACATCATCATATAAGATTCTTATCTTAACACCTTCTTTGGCTTTTTTTATAAGTTCCTCTTTTAACACCCTACCTATTTCACTATCTTTGATGATAAAGTACTCTAAATGAATATGGTCTTTAGCTTCTCTTATATCTTCTATAAGCCTTTTAAACTTTTCATTTCCATCTACAAATACATCTACCTTATTATTTTTAGTAAAGGGAAACATACCAGTCTTTAATAACATATTTATTACCCTTTTTCTATAACTACCATCCTCTTCATCTCTTAAAAGCTTGTTTTGCTTTATAGATTCTTTTTCTAATTCAACTATTTCTGTTATCTTTTCTAATGTATCAAAGAGTTTCTTTTCTTTTATATTATTAGCTAGTTTTTGAGTCTTAAATAATTTTCGTTTTCTAATATTTCTACCTGAAATAGCATATATAATTAAGCCTATTCCTGGAAATATAATAAACATCAATAACCAAGACATGGTTTTTGCAGGGTCTCTATTTTCAAGTAATATAATCACAGAAATTATGGCTCCAGCTAGATATGATATAATTAAATAGAACAGAAATATTGTTCCTATTACTCCCATAATTTCTCCCCCTTAATTTATTTTCCTATACCGAGTTCTCTTGCATAGTAAAATAAGTACTGTTGAGCAAATCCAGACATTTCTTTAAATTTATCAATTCCATAAGTTCTCATTTTAGGTAAACTCATGTCTTCATCTATATAGAACTCTTGCATAACTCTCTTAACCCAAACATCAACTGGAAAAGAATCATATTTTTGCATCCCAAATAACGCAATACAATCACATACTTTTGGTCCTACTCCATTAAATTTTAAAAGCTCTTTTCTACAGTCATCTGTACTTAAATTTGTATATTCAGATACCTTATCATTGTTTTCTATAACTGCCTGTGTAGTACTTTTTATGTACTTATCTCTAAAACCTGTTTGACATGCTCTTATTTCCTCTTGTGATGCCTTATTTAGCTCTTCTGGTGTTGGGAATGCATAGTATTCATTACCTTCATATTCACCTATATACTTACCAAATTTTCTTGATAAATTTTCTATAGCTCTTTGTATCATAGGAATTCTATTATTAGAGGAAATTATAAATGATATAAGCATTTCCCATCCATCTTGTCTTAATATTCTTATTCCCCATCCAAATTCGGTAGCCTTATTTAAATATTCATCCATATTTTTTAGTTTATTCTTTATTTCTGTATAATCAGTTCCTAAATCAAAGTAATTATACCAAATACTATTAAACTCCTTTAAATTCGTATTATTTAAATATATTTTATCATTCTCTTTTTTGACATTTAATATTCTTCCCTTTGCAACGCCAGTGTATGAGCCATCTTCTTGTTTATGCCATCTAAAACATTGACCACACTCAAATATATGTATTGGGTCAAAATCTGTTACTCCTTCTAGTATAACTCCATTATCCTTTTCATAAACATTCATATACCAAATCTCCTTAATATTTATATTTTCATTTTGTTTAATTATTTAAAAACTTAACTTTAATATGTGCATTTTACTTATTTTAACACAAAGATAAGTAATTTCAAAATCTATAAGGTTATTATTATGTAAAATAATATTTTACTTTAAATTTTCACCTTAAATAAAAAATGAATTCCGATAAGTTTATACCCATTTAAACTTATCGAAATTCATTTTTTATTTATATTATAAATTATTAGTATTATATTATTTTAATTAATCAAATTAGTATTACAAATACTACTTTATACTATATAAATATTTTTATCAAAACTACAGCTGATATAACTTGTACTGTACCTATAAATAAACCATATAAAGAAACCTCTTTCCCTTGTTTCACTAAATCTTTTACATTAACCTTTAGACCAATTGCTGCTAAAGCTATTATTTCTAATTTGTTACTTATTTCTTTACAAAATACAGATACTTCTTTTGGTATAATATTCATTGAAAAAAGTGCACAAGTTATAAAGAATCCAATTACATACCAAGGTATAGTTACTTTTTTCTTTTTTATCTCATCCTTTTCTTCTTCAAGAATTTCACTATTAGACTTATTTTTCATATGTCCAAATACTAATACAACAACAACTAAAAATATTACTCTTACTATCTTAAAAATAGTAGCCAAATCTTTTACATTTTCTCCAACAATTGCTCCACTTGCTACAACTTGACCAATTGATTGTAAAGTTCCACCTATCATTGCTGATGTTTTTACAAGTTCATGGCTGTATAAAAATTGAGATATTATCGGAAGTAAAAACATAAGGAATATACCAGTAACATTTACAATCGTTACTGCAATGCCCTTTTCTTTATCTGTAGCATTAACTACTGGAACGGTTGCTCCTATGGCAGAAGAACCGCATACTGCGTTTCCACTTGCCATTAGAAATCTAAAGTTTTCTTCAAAACCCAACTTTTTACCTATATAAAGTGCTGATATTATTGTTATTGTCATTTGTAATATTATAAATAAGATTCCCGAAACTTTTAAATCTATTAGCGTAGATACACTTAGTGTTGCCCCTAATAGTACTATTGAGTATGAAAGTAAGTCTGTCTCTGAAAATTTATAACCTTTTTGAAATACCTTTTGATTTAAGAATAAATTTCCTACAAACATGCCTAAAAATATAGAAATTGATGCTGCTCCTACCTTAGGAATTAGAGTAGAAATAAATATACTCATGTAACCTACTAGTACTGATACAATCAGTCCAGGTAATATTTCTTTTATAGTTTTTGATGTCAAATTACTTTTATTCTTTAACATAATATACCTACCTTATAGTTAATATAGTTTTCTTTACAATAATAGTATATAATTGTAATAACCATAAGTAAAATAAATATATAATATCGTAATGATTAATATTTTTGATGATTATTACATGTAGTATAATTATTTGTAAAAAGTATATAAAAAATGTAAAATTTCATTAAGTAAAGGAGATATAAAATTGTTTGAGGAATTAAAAACATTTGTGGCTGTCGTTGAATATAAAAATTTTACTAAAGCTGGTGAATACTTAAACTTATCACAGCCAAGTGTAAGTAAACACATTAAAAATCTAGAAAATTATTTTAAAGTCGTGCTTATAAATAGGTCTATTAAACAGAAGACTATTTTTATAACAGAAAGTGGACAAATATTGTATAAAAGAGCTAAAGAAATATTAAATCTTTTAAATATTACTTATCATGATGTAAGCCAAGTTTCAGATGCTATAACTGGACACTTAAAGATTGGTGCAAGTTTAACTATAGGAGAATATATTTTACCTAATTTTCTAGCATTATTTTCACAAAAGTATCCTGACATAGACGTAGAAATTTTCATAGAAAATACATCAATTGTATCTTCTCATGTTAAAGATTATATTCTAGATATTGGTCTTATTGAAGGCACTTGTTCTTCTCCTTCATTTATTCAAGAATATTTTTTTGAAGATAAGATGGTTCTGGCACTTCCGTACAATAGCCCTTTGTTAAAAGACTTTAGTTTTGAAAAACTCCAAGACCAGAAATGGATAGTTAGAGAGGATGGCTCTGGGACTAGAGATTATTTAGATATGTTTTTAAGTGTTAAAGAAATTATTCCAAAAAGTATGATGGTTTTTGGAAGTAACTATGCTGTCAAGGAATCTGTTAGAAATAATTTAGGAATTACAATAGTCTCTAATCTAGTGACAAGCTTACCTGTTTTAAACAATGAGCTGTCTGTCATAGAGCTTGGAAGCAACTACAACAGACATTTCTCATATATATTTCCAAAAGATATAACTTTATCAAAAGCAGCAAATATTTTTATTGATGAGTTAAAAATATTTAGTAATTTAAACAGTTTATAATATTAATAGAATTTATAATATTAATAGAATTTAAAATTAATACTTATCAAAGTTTTTTATAAATAATCTTTAAAATCTGCTTTCAATTACTTTTATCATATAAAAAAAGGTCTGATTTATAGGAGTAGGTATACTATATTGTTTTCCAAGTTCGCAAATATTCTTAGAAAACATATCTACTTCTGTGAGTCTATGGGCTTCTACGTCTTGAAGCATTGATGTTCTTCCTTCTTTTGAATGTTCCAATATTCTATGTAACGAAGTTTCTACATCATCTTCTGTAAGACGTATACCTTTTGCTTGGGCTATATCAACTACTTCCCTCATCGCAGATTTTGCTAATTCTCTTAGATACTCAGAGCTCTGAAAAACTCCATAAGGTGCACCAAGTATAGCTGAAGTTTGATTTACACCAATATTAACCATGTACTTCCACCACATATCTCGTTGAATATCTTTTGATAAAACATACTCTATATTTACACTATCAAAGACTTCAGTTATTATATTAGTTTTTCTATCTTCACTGTTATCTTTGTTACCAAATACAATTATTCCATTAGTAGTATGTATAATATTATTATTTATTTTCTTAGCATCTATATTGGTAACATATGAATATACCATTTTTTCAATTCCAAATCTTTCTCCTATTATCTCTTCACTATCAACTCCATTTAACAAAGACATTACTACTGTATTTTTTCCAACTAGTCCGTCTAATTCTTTTATATTTTCTCTTAAATTATTATATTTTAAGCCTATAATTATAAAATCAGCCTCTTGTTTATATTCATCTTTAGTTACATAATCAAAATCATACCTTTTCCCATTTATTATAAATCCGTCTTCTAAATATCTTTTCTTTCTTTCCCTGTCGCAAAGAATTTTAAAATCATATTTGGAATTTAAAAATTGTTCTGCAAAAGTAGCCCCTACAGCTCCTACTCCAAAAAATACAACCTTTTTATGATTTTCATTTAATTGATTTTTCATACTTACCCCTCCCTAATATATACTACTTTTTACCTTATACTTATATTGTACTGCTACTATCTCTTATTTTGTAAATATATTTTTAACAAAAAAAACAGCTAACCTTCATTTATAAGGCTAACTGCTTTTTATTTTTAAGTTATATGTTATATTACAAGTTTTTACTCTAAAAAATTTACCTTTTTTAAGTAACACTATGAATAATTAAGTTTTTATTACATTCCTAATTCCTTGAACTCTCTACTTCCAGGCTTAACAACTGGTAATTTTCCTTCCTTACATAAAGGACACTCATCAGATTCATAAACTTGAATATCAAGTTTTATAGCACTATATATAGGCATACCTATATCATGATTAGTTCTATCTGCTATACATGCAACACCTACAACTTCTCCACCTAAGGCTTCTAATACTCTTTTTGTCTCCATAGTTGATTTACCAGTAGTTACAACATCTTCAGCAATTATTATTTTTGCACCTTTTTTAACTTCAAATCCTCTTCTTAATTCCATTGTATTGTCTTTTCTCTCAGTAAATACAGCTTCTTTCCCTAACTGTCTTCCTAACTCGTAAGAAACTATTACTCCACCCATAGCTGGTCCCACTACTAAGTCTATATCTAAATCTTTTATTTGTTCAACAACTGTACTTAATACCTCAGCAGCATATTCTGGGAATCTTAATACTTTTGCACATTGTACATATCTATTGCTGTGTTTTCCTGAAGATAGTAAAAAATGTCCCTCTAATAATGCATCACTTTTCTTTAATATATCTACTACATCTACTTTACTCATATTATTTTTCCTCCATATTAATGTTATAAAATTATTGTTTATTTAATCTATATTTTTTATCTTTAAAATACTATTTATTCTACCTTATATAATTCCCCTTATTTCCTCTAAACTTTTTATTCCTTCTTTATCCATAAATTCATTAATTCCATCTATTATTTCAAGACCGATTCTAGGATTCATAAAGTTTGCAGTCCCAACTTGAATACAAGTAGCTCCTGCCATTATGAATTCTATAGCATCTGTAGCTTTAGTTATTCCACCCATTCCCATTACAGGTATATTTACGTTTTTGCACACTTCATGTACCATTCTTAAAGCTATAGGTTTTATAGCTGGTCCAGATAACCCAGAATATACATTTTCAAATATTGGTCTTCTGTTTTTTATATCAATTGCCATTGCTTTAAAAGTATTAACTAAAGAAACTCCATCAGCACCTTCTTCTTCACAAACTTTTGCCATTCCCACAATGTCTTCTGCATTAGGTGATAGTTTTATTACTAAAGGTAGTTTCGTTATGTTTCTTACCTCATGAACCACCTCTCTTGCCACTTCATTTTTTATACCAAAAGCCATTCCTCCAGCTTTGACATTTGGGCAAGATATATTTAATTCAATAATGTCTATAGGTTTATCATTTAACATTTGAACCCCTAATAAGTAGTCTTCTAATGTCCCACCTCCAACATTAGCTATTCTTACCAAGTCTAATTCACTAAAAAAAGGTAATTCGTTATCTATAAACCCTTGAACTCCAGGGTTTTCAAGCCCAACACTATTCATCATACCAGATGGTGTCTCATGAACTCTCATACCATTGTTGCCAGGTTTTTTATTTAAAGTAAGCCCTTTACTGCTTATACCACCAAGTTTTTGTATATCATAAACCTCATTATATTCTTTTCCAAATCCAAAAGTTCCAGACGCCATTATTACTGGATTTTTAAATTCTACACTTCCAAATTTCACACTTAAATTACCCATTAAAAATCACGTCCTCTCCCCAGAACACTGGCCCATCTTTACAAGTCTTTTTATTTCCCTCATTAGTTTTACACGTACACACTAAACAAGCACCTACTCCACATGCCATATGGTTCTCAAGAGATACCATAATTCTCGTTTTAGTACCGTCTACCATCTTAACCAATTTCTCCATCATTGGAGTTGGACCACATGTTAATATATAATCATATTTCTCCACATCAATTATATCTGTTACAAAAGTATTTCCTACTGTTGTATAGACTTCATTACATACTTGCTTATATTCATCTTCTAATATAACATCTTCTCTAAATCCAAGATATGCATCACAGTTTTTTATATTTTTAGCAACTAAATATAGTGGGGCTACACCGATTCCGCCTCCTACTAGAGCTACCTTTCCATCAACCTTAGTATATCCATTACCATAAGGTCCTTCTAACTTTATAGTATCATTTACTTTTAAGTTACTCAAAATTTGAGTTCCTTCTCCTACTACTTTATAAAGAAAAGTTATTCCTTCTTCATCTATATCATGTATACTTATAGGTCTTGAAAGTACTGGATAAGTATCCCATGCTCTTAGCATATAGAATTGTCCCATTTTACCTTCAAAGTTACCTTTTACTTTCATTCTATACATATCTTCGCCTATATATATATTTTCTAGAATTTTATACATCCCAAAATCTCCTTTGTTTTACTATTATATGATAGCTATTAGTCTTCATTTATGCCTAAAAGCTTTATTATTAAAGCCATTCTAACATACATTCCATATTTAGCTTGTTTAAAATATACAGCTCTATCATCATCATCTACATCTATGTCTATTTCATTTACTCTTGGTAATGGATGCATTACTAACATATCTTTAGATGCTTTTTCCAATTTAGCTTTATTTAAAATATAATAGTTTTTAAGTCTTTCATACTCTGATTTGTCCTCAAATCTTTCTTGTTGAACTCTAGTCATATATAAAACATCCAAGCTTCCTATAACATCATCTAAATTATTAGTTTCATAATATGCATGTCCCTTTATAGCTTCTTTTATATAATCTGGCATTTTTAATTCATCAGGTGCTATAAATACAAACTTTGTATTTTTATATCTTGCCATAGCCTTAACCAAAGAATGCACAGTTCTTCCATATTTTAAATCACCACATAATCCTATTGTGTGGCTTTCTAAAGTTCCTTTTAATGATTTTATAGTAAGTAAATCTGTAAGTGTTTGGGTTGGATGCTGATTTTTACCATCTCCTGCATTGATAAATGGCACTTCTGTAAATCTTGATGCTTCTAATGCTGCACCTGATTGAGGATGTCTCATAGCTATTATATCAACATAACCAGATACTATTCTCATTGTATCACCTAAAGTTTCACCTTTTGATGCAGAGGATGAGCTTGGCTCTGAAAAACCTACAACACGACCTCCTAGCCTGTTCATTGCAGATTCAAAGCTTAATCTTGTTCTTGTTGATGGTTCATAAAATAATGTAGCTAATAGCTTACCTTCACACATACGAGAATATTTTGACGGATTGTCAATTATTTTTTGAGCTAATTCTAATATTTCGTCTATTTCTTCTATTGAAAAGTCTTCTGGTTGGATTAAATTTCTTGATTTTAACATCTTTCGTCCTCCTTTTTTAGCCTCTCTGAACTAAAATTAAAAGTATTTTTGTACTGTTAGTAGCTTACCACCTTTGCCTTATCCTGTCAAGGGATTGCACAAATAATCATTATATGGAAAGACTACTATTTAACATCATATTAACTTAAACCCTTATTAAATTTAAAGTGATACAAAAACGCTCTATAATACATTTAAAATATAATCATTCTTTGTTTCCTGATTAAATTAAATATAATATAGAGCGTTTATATTTATGTACTTATCAATTTGTCATATTACAAACTGATTATAATATTCTTTTTGCTGTAACAAATCTCGCTGTATAGTATGATGAATTTATACTAGTTACACTAACTGTTTTTCCTGTTGATGGTGAATGTATCATATTACCTCCACCTACATATATTCCAACATGACTAACAGAACCAGAACCATTGGTTGTGAAGAATACTAAGTCTCCTGGTTGTAAATTTGATTTACTTACAGTTTGTCCATATTTAGATTGTGCTTTAGATGTTCTTGGTATTTTCTTTCCTACTGCATTTTTATACACATATTGTGTAAATCCAGAGCAATCAAAAGTGTTTGGTCCTTCTGCTCCCCAAACATATGGACAACCTTGCTTAGAATATGCCAAGTTAAGTACAGCTTGAACTGCATTAGAGTTAGCCGTTGGCACATTTAAACTATTATTTTGTTGACTATCATTTACATTACTTTGTTGATTATCATTGCTTTGTTGATTATCATTTACATTGTTTTGTTGATTATCATCTGTAGAATCTCCACTTTGATTAACAATTGGGTTTACTTGTGGCTCTTCTATTACTGGAGCTTTATCAGATATATAAGATGATTTTACATATCCTTCTGTTTCTCCATCTTTAACTTTTAACCAATCTCCATTTTCCTCCAACACCAATAAAGAGCTTCCTTTTTCCAGCTCTTCAATTACTTCTGAACTTTCACTCTTATCTTTTTTTAAGTTTACTTTATCAGCATTAGTATATCCTACACCTTCAGATATATCTACATATCTAGTAGCTAACCAACCTTCGCCATCTTCAACTTTAACCTTAACCCATTCCCCTTGAATTCCTAAAACAGTAAATTCGTCTCCAGAGTAAGCTATGTTTTGAACTTGACCTTCTTCTCTTATCTTTATAGCCACTCCATCTTTTATTTTTGCAACTTTATATTTTACCTCTTTATATTCGCCTAAGTTTAACTCAGTATTTGTTTTATCATCCTTATTTTGAGATGAATCATTTATTTCATCCGCATTTACAATTGAACTTACTGATAATGCCATAACTGATGCAAATACTGGTATTAATATCTTTTTCTTCACGATAAACCTCCTAAAATTTTCCCATAATTATCTTATGATTCTATTTTATAGGTGAAGTGTACCTAAGGATAAAATACTAATACACAATACATTAATAAAAGCCCTATCTGTAACTTTTTTGTAAACTACTTTATGTAACTTTTATAGTATCATTATATTAATAAAATAAATTAGTTTATCCAATATGTCACCTAAATATACATTATTTACTTAATTATATAATATGGGTCTGTAAAAGTAAAGAATTTTGTATAGTTCGAGTCCAAAGTACGCATAAATATTGTTTTATGTGTTTTTTTATGCGTTTTTATGTGGCATATATTTTTTGAGTGAATTACTGTAAAGTTGGTCACTTTATGATTTTTTTAACTTTAAAACTTTAAATAAAAAAACTCTTCTATAACACTTATTCTTAAGTGGTAATTTTTCTAAATTAATCAGCTGAAAATTCAGGAGCTAATTTATCATAATAATCTACGTTAATCATTGCTATTACCTCAGAATTTTTAGGTGTAATGCCTAATCGTTTACATTTTTCTTCGTATTTTCTTCTCATATATTCAGGAGCATCTGCATATGTAAAAGATATGTATGAAAATATGGCTCTAGAAGTAATCATTTCATTCTCAATATTTTTAGGTAATATATTAAAATTAATAATACTAGTTGAATTGACCTTCAAAAAAGTAATAGAAGACAATAAACATAAAGTTAGTGCCATTAATATACCATTCTTATACTTTTCATTAAACATATTCATCACTCTCTTCTTAATGTCAGATTGCTTATGGAGTCCAGCTATAAATTTATTTGAAGTATTTGAACCTTTTCTCATTGCACTTAGAATTGTTAAAGCATAATCCTTTTTTTCCTCTGAATTTCGATTTTTTAAAACTCTTTCATCACAATAAAGTTCACAATCTAAATCTATATGTTTATCCATTATATATATAAATGGATTAAACCAATATACTATTTTTAAAAACAGGATTATATATTTTAAATAAAGGTCTCTACTCTTAAAATGCATAAGCTCATGTCTAAAAATCCAATCTAGTTCTTTCAATTTATAATCATATGGTGGCAAAAGCACACATGAATTAAAAAATGCTGGTGTTTCAACTTCATAAGAGTATTTGAGTTTTATCTCTTTTGTTATATTAAATTCTTTCAATATATTTTTATAAAGATTTACAATCTCTTCATCATCAACATCATAAGATAAATCATTTATTAAATTTTTAAGTTTTATATATTTAAATATAGTATAAAGTAAATATATTATCACAGTACAAATCCAAATATACAATAAAATGCTATTATATGAAGTTGGTGCTTTATTAAAATACTCCAAATTAATATTGTCAATATTTATATTTTCTTTGCTTCTAAAAACATTCATAGTAAGAGTATAGTACGTAAATGGTAATAACAATTTAATAACTACTATTAGCCATATATAATAGTTAAATTTTTTACTAAATCTTTTAAATATGCTTTTCTTAAAAATTAATATTAAAAGAATACATAAACTACTTACTATAACCGTTCTAAAAAGTCCGTTCAAAATTAAATCAACCATTAATTTTCACCTATCTTATTTATAGCATATTAAATTCTAAATTACATAACTTATCAAGTTATTTATAAGTTAAAACAAAAAATAAGTCACATAATTTAAGGGCTGTACTATGTACAGCCCCTATATATATTAAATAATTATATTCCATTATTTATTAAGAGTAAATCTTAGTACCATCCTCTTAATTTCATAGCTTCAGCAACTTTCTTAATTGAATGCATGTAAGCAGCTTCTCTCATTGTAACATTGTACTCTTCTTTAATTTTCCAAATAGATTCAAATGCTTTAACCATAGCTACTTCTTCTTTTTGCTCTACCTCTTCTTCTGACCAGTAATATCCATATAAGTTTTGTACCCACTCGAAGTAAGAAACTGTAACTCCACCAGCGTTAGTTAATATATCTGGAGTAAGGACTATTCCTCTTTCAGCAAATACTTCATCAGCTTCTGGAGTAGTTGGTCCATTAGCAGCCTCACAAACTAATTTAGCTTTTATAGATTCAGCAACTTCTTTAGTTATAGAGTTTTCTAATGCAGCTGGTATTATTATATCAACATCTGAAGCCCAGAACTCTTCTAAAGATATTCTCTTAGCTCCTGGGAAGTTTAATAAGTTACCATGTTCTTTCATATAATCTAACATAGCTTGACCATCTAAACCATTTTCATTGTATATAGCATAAGAACCTTCTGATTTGCACCATTCAGCCATAGCTACAACAGTACCACCAAGTTTTTCACAGTTAAGAACTGTGTAAGAACCAACGTTTCCTATACCTTGAACAGCTATTTTAGCTTTTTTCATATCTATTCCTAATTTAGCAGCAGCTTCTCTTGCAGTAACAGCAACACCAAATCCAGTAGCAGCTGTTCTTCCTAAAGAACCACCAAATTCAACTGGTTTACCAGTTAAAACACCTATAGAACTTTGTCCAGTTAATTTATTATACTCATCAACCATCCAAGACATTATTTGTCCATTAGTATTTACGTCTGGTGCAGGAACGTCAACTTTCTCACCTATTAATTTATATATTCCATCTATGTATCCTCTACTTAATCTTTCTAATTCACCTTGAGATAAAGTTGATGGGTCTACTATGATTCCACCTTTACCTCCACCATATGGTATACCTGTTACAGAACATTTGAAAGTCATCCATATAGATAAAGCTTTTACTTCATCTCTTGAAACATTTGGATGGAATCTTATTCCACCTTTTGTTGGCCCTACTGCATCATTATGTTGTGATCTAAATCCTTTAAAAGTTTTTATAGAACCATCATCCATTTTTACTAGAATTGAAACTTCTATAACTCTCATAGGTTCTTTTAATAATTCATAGACTGCTGGTTCCATACCTAATTTATCACATGCATTTTTTACTTGAGATTGCGCCATCTCGAAGACATTTACATCTTTTCCTGACATTTGAAAGCCCCCTTATAAATACGTTATAATTATGTATACTCCATTTAGAAAAAACCATTTCCTAAATTTACAGTTTAATTATAGCACACTTTATTGCAAATTAGTATATCATTTTTTCAGTTTATTTTTTAACATGGGGGGAAGTTTATTTTTTTAATTTTATGAATGTTAATATCTATTTTTTGTACATTAACTAAAGTCATTTTCTCAATAGACTTTTTTATTATTTGTTGCATGTCTTCAACTTTTTTTATAATTTCTAAATCATTGATATTTATACTTACAAAAATATTCATAAAATTATTACAATTCTCTATATTGATTTTATTTATTCTATCAATGTTTCCAAAGTTGTATACTTCATATTCAATAATCTGTTTAATTACATCAGCACTAATATAAACTTTTCCGATATAACTAAAAGTTGGTCTTATAATTGTTTTTTCTAAAACTACCGTATTCCTATTATTCTCTTTTTTAAAAAGCCTCTTCAATGGATTTATACTAAGACCACTTGCCATACTTTTTATTTCAACTGTTGGAACAGGAATTACATGATTTCCTTCTTTTCTAGATTGCTTTGCTATTTCTATTTCATATTTAGTACTTATCTCTTGGATATTTACAAACTTATAAACTCTTCCAATTGATAATCTATCAACAATTTGATTAACCATTTTTTTTGATGTCCCAATAATAAGAATTCTTCTTATATTTTCCTTTTTAATTGTTTCTCTAACTTCTTGTCTATGACTCAAATTATAAAAAATAGCCCTTTTAACTGCTTCTATAGTAGTATTTGCTTGTTTTGCTGATATCCCAGATAAAACCTTGTTTTTGTATATCAAAATTCCATCATCGATTATATATTCTATATCATTTTCATATGCGAACTCTAAAGCCTTAAAGCTCTTCCCTGTGCCACTTGACCCAACCAAAGCATATACTTCCATTATATATCTCCTTTATAAAATAGCTATAAGCTATTTATTACAAAATTTTATTGTAATTTATAGATTAAAATTATTATATCATTGACACTTTAATATTATATACAATACGAAAATTTATAGGCAAAAAATATACTGCACTATGAAATTTCTTTATAAAATATAGATTTCCTTCAAACAAAAAATTTATTGAAAAAATTTTACTTTTTTAAAAAAAGGGATATAATATAGTTTAAGCAAGGAAAACTTACTCGATTTACATTAGAAGGAGCTGGTAATATGAATATTACAAAAAATTTTCTAAAAGACTATTTGGAAAGATTTGGTGAAGTACCATTTCTAGTTAGGCTTAAAAATGAGGAAGAATTTCTAATTGGAGATGACTCCCCTCAGTTTAAAGTTATTGTAAACAATGATATTAAAAAATCTGAACTACTAAAAAGTACATCTTTAGCACTTGGAGAAGCCTACACAAATAGAGATATTGAAGTTGAAGGAGATTTATTCTTAACTTTAAATCTACTTTTAAAACAAATAGACAAATTCAATATTGATAATTCAGCTGTAAAACATCTATTACACTCATCAAATTCAATGAGGCACCAAAAGAAGGAAATACATGCCCACTATGATATTGGTAACGATTTTTATAGCTTATGGCTAGACAAGACACTTAGTTATTCTTGTGCATATTTTAGAAATGATAATGATACTCTTTATGAGGCTCAGGTCAATAAGGTTCACCACATATTAACAAAACTAAATCTAGAGGAAGGTATGAGCCTTCTTGATATTGGTTGTGGCTGGGGGTTCTTACTAATAGAAGCTGCAAAAAAATATAAAATTCATGGAGTTGGAATTACACTTAGTGAAGAGCAGTTTAAGGAATTTAACACAAGAATCAAAGAAGAGAATCTTCAGGATTACCTTGAGGTAAAACTTATGGACTATAGAGAACTAAAAAAATCAAACCTTATGTTTGATAGAGTTGTAAGCGTTGGGATGCTTGAACATGTTGGTAGGGAAAACTATGAACTTTTCATTAAAAATGTAAACGCTGTTCTAAAAGATAGCGGATTATTTTTACTTCACTATATAAGTGGGCTGAATGAATCTTATGGAGACCCTTGGATAAAAAAATATATTTTCCCAGGAGGAGTTATTCCTAGTCTAAGAGAAATGATACATATTTGTAGCAATTACAAATATCATACTATAGATGTGGAAAGTCTAAGATTACATTATGTAAAAACTTTACTGTACTGGCAAAAGAACTTCTATGAGAATCTTCCAAAGATTAAAGAAATGTTTGATGATAAGTTTATAAGAATGTGGGATTTATATCTTTGCTCTTGTGCTGCTGCTTTCAACACTGGTATTATAGATATTCATCAAATACTTTTCACTAAAGGTATAAAAAATGATTTACCTCTAACTAGAGAGTACATGTATCCTTGTTCAAAATAAGATTTTACAAATTGGATATAATTTAAACTTAATAAAAAAAATAGAGTTATTTCTAAATAAGATTTTTTATCTTTTCTTATTTTATAATAACTCTATTTATTGATTTACTGTATTTGTAAACCTTACTCTACATATACATTATACGCTATAACAGAATTCTCCATTTTCTTTTATATTAAAAAAGTCTGCATAACATACATCAAATATCCTATTTTCTAAATCAGATATTTCAACTTTATTTTTTATTAAATAAGTTAATACACCTACATATGAAATATCTCCTTGTATAATTGCTCCATAGATTACATTATCTTTATAGACAAACTTTTTATACTCATTAATTCCATATCTAGTTAATACTTTATAGCTATCATCTACAGGTGTATTCATCCCTATAGAAATAGTTGGTATGTCCATGAAATTCATACTATTTTTAAAAGCAAATTTATCTTCTATCTTCTTATCTTTGCCAGCCATATTATATGCAGCTACAATTCCTTGTTTTACTGCTAAAGGCCAAATAGCATTTTTACCTACAACATCTCCTGCTGCATATATGTCTTTTTGTGTTGTTTGGCACATATCATCTATTATTATACCTCTATCATATTCTATTCCTGTTTTATCTAAAAAATCAGCATTTGGTTTAACCCCTGTAGCTACAATCACCATGTCTGCATCTAGAATTTCTCCATTTGAAAATGCAACACCTTTAACATTTTTGCTATCATCCAAGATAATTTCTTGGATTGATGCACTTGGATAAAATTTTACACCCTTCTCTTTAAACTTATTCTGATACACTAATGCCGTATATTCATCCAATTGTCTATCTAAAATATACTTTTCCATAAAAGCTACAGAAATATTTAACTGCTCATATTTAAATAATCCAACTAGTGCATCTATACCAACTAGCCCAGCACCTATTATAACTACGTTTTTAGAGTTTTCTGCCTTTTCTTTTATCTTATAAATGTCCTCTATGTTTCTCACAGAATATACAAAATTCCCATTTCTTAAGTTTTTTATAGGAGGAATAGCAGAAGATGCACCTGTAGCTATTAAAAGCTTATCATAATTTACAGTAATATCTTCTGTCTGAACCACTTTTTTATCTATATCTATGCCTTTAACAGTTTTACCTGAAATCCAATTTATATTATTTTTCTCCATAAAGTCTTCATCAACAAAATTTATTTGTTTTAAAGTTCTATGTTCAGATATAACATGATGTAACATACATCTTGAGTATATATTTTCATCCTTAGAAATTACTACTATATTTGAATCTTTATCTAATTCTCTTAATGTTTTTACTGCATTTATACCAGCTGCACTAGCCCCTAACACTACATAATTCATCATTTTCCTCCTTCTGTAATTCAATTGCTCCACTTGGGCAATTAGCTACACATCTAGGATACTCCTCATCTTTACATAAATCACATTTAAGTATGTTTTGCTTGCTTCTATCATCTGGCTTTAATAATCCATATGGACAAGACATTACACACATATAGCATGAACCACATTTTTCTTCATCATATGAAACGATTCCACTTTCACTATTTTTATGCATTGCACCACTCATACATGCTAATACACATTCAGGTTCATCACAGTGTCTACAAAGAATTGGAACTGGATTATTATGTTTGCTATCTAATTCTATATGTCCTCTACTATCATTATCTATATTTTCTAAATCAAGAGTATACATGTCAAAATCTTTATTGTGTTTTAACATACATGCTAATACACAACTCTTACATCCTGTACATAAATCCTTATTTATAAAAATTCTATGCATTACATTCCACATCCTTTAACCCTAAATTTTTTCTTCTGTCTATTATTATTTCTTCTAATTGATTAGCTGAAGATTTAGGGTCTGGATTCACTATAACATGTCCTCCTGTTAAGTCTTTTAATTTTTCTGTTAATACTTCTGTTACCAATTTTCCTCCTGTTATAAATGGAGGTAAAGCTAAATGAAGAGGTAAGCCAAGGGCAAGACCAAAAGCACCATCAGCTAATGCTTGTTCTTCCAACCATTGTGGAGCTGAAAGCACCAATGGTAATTGTGGTAAGTCTATTCCAAGCTCAGCTGCTAATTCAGTTGCTACTATTTCTAGTCTTCCTATAGCTAGGCATGGTCCAAAGTTTAATACTGGTGGTATTCCTAGAGTCTTACATACTTCTTTTAAGTTTTCCCCTGCTAATTCTTCTGCTCCAGGTGACATAAGACCAACATTTTCTAATCCTCCAGTAGAGCATCCTGCAGAGAGTACTATTATATCTTTTTTAATCAATTCTTTAGTAAGTTCAACAGTATTTATATCATGTCCTCCTGCTGTCATATTTGAACATCCTACAACAGCTGCAACACCTTTAATTTTTCCTTCTGCAATTAAATTAATAAGAGGCTTCCATGAATCTCCTAAAAAAGCTTTCAGATTCTTTTCACTTACACCTGTTAAAGATTGTTCAAATCCATGGTCTTTTGGTATATCTATTTCAACACTTCCTCTTCTCTCCTTATAAGATTCTAATGCTTTTTCTATTAAAGTGTTACTAAGCTCATCTAATTTACTTCTATCTAACCCTATATATTCTGCATTTGCTTTTTTAGCAACATCATCTAAACAAACCATTTTTACTTTATATTTATCTGCTATTGGTTCAAGACCTGGTATAGTACAGTTAAACTCAGAAAGGACTATATCTATTGCTCCAGTCGATAAAACAGCCTCACTTGTAAAATTGTTCCCTGCATGTCCAGCAAATACTTCTTGATAATGTTCTCCTCTTAGTTGTAAATCTTGACCAACACATGTACATCCTACTAACTTAAATCCTTTTGCACCAACAGATTGAGCTAATTTTATAACATCTTCATCTTTTAATCTATCTTGGAAATTTGCAAATGTTGAATGTTGATGACCTGTTATCATTATATTTATGTAGTCTGGGTCTATTACATTAAATCCTACAGGAGCCATTCTTATAACTGGTTCTCCTAACATAACATCATTTAAAAGATTTGTTAGGGTAAGACCATATAATCCTGTTGATATACCTAAATTCAAACAATTAACTAGCATGTCTACTGGGTCACTATTTAAATTTGTTGATGATTTTACTATTGCATCAAAAACTTCTGACTTTGCACCACCAGGCATTATACCTAATTCTTTCCATTTTTTCACTCTGGGTGCATAAGCTATTTTTTCTACTAATTCCATTTTATCATCTCTTGATTTATACAAATCATTGATAACTTTGTCTGCAACCTTTATACACTTATCGTACTTTTCATCACTTTCTATTCCAAACATCTCTGCTAATTGATTTAATGTTTTTTCTCCTTTAACAACACCTTTAGTTATTCCAACATTCTTTAAATTCTTAGCTGTATTTTCCACCACATGTAAATAACAAGCTGCTCCTGATGCTACTGCTCTTAAAAAGTTTCTTGCTACTATAGTGTCTGCATCTGCTCCACATATACCTCTTGGTGATTTAGGAGTTACTCTACATGGTCCATTTGAACAGAGTCTACAACAAACCCCCTGAAGTCCAAAACCACATTTAACTTTTTGATCTTCTGTTCTATGAAATGCTGTTTCAACATCCTTTGAAGCTACAAAACTTTCTAATTTCTTGTCTGCACTTTCGCACATTTTACAAGTGTTACAAGCCATTACAAATTCCCCCTTATATTTTTATATTAAATAAGTAGATTGAATAGCTTTATTATAATTGACTATAATTTAACTATTAAAATCTACTTATTTAATACCACGATTTTCCATATCTCAAACAAAATATAAATTATTAAAATAAATATATATATTTATTTTTTTTTACATTTTTATTTATTTAAATCTTTACTTATTTTTTCGAGTTTATTTAAAACTATATCCTTCTCACTCCCATCAAGTACTTTTGGTTGATAATTATTTCTAGAGCTACTAGATGTTATTGAAGTTGGTATTATATTTGGCTCTTCAATTGAAGTTAATTTATTATCCGAAAAAGTAAAAGTTTGTTGATATATATAACTATCTGTATCAGAAGGATTCTTATTCCCTCCAAATCAAAAATTACCTAATATATTAAGAAACTCCATTTGATTTTTCAAATTATCTTTTTGATTAGAAGTTGAAACTCTTGTATAAATAACAGTTTTTCTATTTACTTGTTCTTTATGTATTCCTTTATATTCTAAATATTGTTCATAAGTGTAGTATCTTCTATCTGTTGGAGTTCTAAAAGCCTTTAATTTCACTTCAACATCCCAATGTTGCAGAGTTCTGACTGAAATATTAATTAACTCTGCAAACTATTTTGGTTTATAGTTATTATTTTTCATATTAAACCTCCTTTGTATTAATAAATTTTAAAACATAATATACTTTTTAGAATATAAGATTTTTAAATACAATCGATAGACAACTTTTTAAATTTTATTTTATTTTTAAAATAAATTTCTTTAAAATAAATAAAAATATAAGCAGATTAAACTTTATTGTAAAACTTTAAAATAAGAATATCATAATAAAGTTTTTGTTGTAGAATTAATTTAATTGTTATATTCAATAATATTTGTTATAATGTTATTGAATTACAATACATATAAAAGGGAGGATTTCAAAATGGCATATAAAATTACTGACGCTTGTATAAGCTGTGGTGCTTGTGAGGCTGAATGCCCTGTTAGCTGTATATCAGCTGGAGACGACGCATATGTTATAGATGCTGGTTCTTGTATAGACTGTGGTTCTTGTGCAGGAGCTTGTCCTGTAGATGCACCTCAACCAGAATAATAATTCGTTATTCATAAAGAGACTGATTTTATTTTATATATAATAATCAGTCTCTTTTTAATTATGTATGATTCAAGTAATATCATTTATATATTTTATTATAGTTGCTAACTAATTTATCTTAAAATACTGTTAGCACATATCTAATACTTTTAATTTAATCTAATTTATAATTTTAATACTCCTCATAAAATCTTTCATATTTATCAAAGCAATCAAGACATACTTTTTTTCCTTCTTCAATCCTTATATATTGCTCAGATGCAAATTCACCACACACTTCACATTTAAGGGATTTAAATATTCTTGCTTTTTCAGGAAGCCTTAACTTAGTATCTGTAATCTCAAATATCTCTTCAAAATTACTTTCTAATAAGTATCTTTTGTATCCTTCTCTATCCATATCAAATGGTTTTGACTTTACATATATTCTTATAGATTTTCCGTTTTCTCTATTAAAAAAATGATATACTGATTTTCCAGTCATCCTAAGTAGTAAATTTCCTTTACCCATTGTGCAACTTAGCACTACTTGTATACCATCTATTCCACAAGCATCATTTTCAGAAATACATACAATTTCCTCATCTCCTGATTGTTTACATCCTAAATATTCTCTTGCTGCAAGTGCTGCTTTAAATCCTATAGCTAAACCTGGACATTCATGACCATGAAATTCAATTGCTTTTTTCCATAATTCTTTCACAAAACTCACTCTCCCTAATATTGTTTATTTGCATACTTTATTTAAATTTTTATCCTAATATTTCAAAAAGCCAGAGGATTTAATATTAAATCTTCTGACTTTCTCAATACTCTTCACAACTACTTGTTATTAATATATTTGGGTTGTCTACTTTCCTTCTTTCATTAAATACGATAAAGTAAATAAGCTTTCTGTTAGGTTTACATTTTCAACTATAACACCTTTTGGAACCTCTAAATCTAATGGTGCAAAATTCCACACGCCTTTGATTCCAGCTTTTACAACTCTATTAATAACTTCTTGTGCTCCATTTTTAGGTATACATAATACAGCAATATCTATATCATTGTTTTTTATAAAGTCTTCTAAAGTATCTGAATCTAATACTTCAAACTCTCTTATCTTTAAACCTATCATTCTAGGATTTGCATCAAATAAAGCTTTTATCTCGAATCCAGCTTTTCTAAATCCTGCATAATTTGCTATAGCTTGTCCTAAGTTACCTGCTCCTACAAGAACTGCGTTGTATGGTCGATCTAACCCAAGAATTTTACCTATCTCAGTATGAAGAGCTTCTACATTATAACCATATCCTTGTTGTCCAAATCCACCAAAGTTGTTTAAATCTTGTCTTATTTGAGAAGCTGTAAACCCTATTATATCACTCAATTCTTTAGAAGATATTCTTTGTATATCCCTATCTAATAAGTCTCCAAGATATCTATGATATTTTGGGAGCCTTCTTATAACTGCCATTGATATATTTTTATTTCCCAACATCTTCACCTCCTAAAAGTGTCCTCTTTTGTGTTTGATTCACAATAAAATATTTCTTTTTCAAAACTAATACATATAACCTTGATTATATTATATCAAAACATTATAATTTTAGATAGTTCAAGGAGGTAGAAATTTATGATTGTTTTGTCATGTAATAACTTAAATAAAAGTTTTGGTATAGATTCTATATTAGAAAATATTAGTTTTACAGTAAATGAAGGCGATAAAATTGGTATAATCGGCGTTAATGGTACTGGAAAAACTACTTTATTTAAAATAATTTCAGGAATTTATGGCTATGATAGTGGAGATATTTACACTTCTAAAGATTGTGAAATCGGATATTTAGAACAAAATACCAATTTTTATTCGGATAATACTATTTTAGAAGAAGTACTAGAAGTTTTTAAAAATTTGATAGAAATGGAATCCTATTTAAGAGAATTGGAGGTTAAAATATCTGAAGAAAGTACAAAAACAAACTCTCCAATTATAGAAAAAATAATGGATGAATATTCACATAAACTAGAGTTATTCTCAGATTTAAATGGATATGGGTATAAATCTGAAGCTAAAGGAGTTTTAAAGGGATTAGGATTTAGTGACAATGATATGGATAAGCCAATAAGCATACTTTCTGGTGGTGAAAAAACTAGAGTTCTTTTAGGAAAATTACTTCTTAAGAAACCAACTCTATTGTTACTTGATGAACCTACTAACCACTTAGATTCTGATGCAATAGAATGGTTAGAAGTATTTTTAAAACAATATAAAGGTACTGTTATGTTAATATCTCATGATAGATATTTCTTAGACCAGTCTGTAAATAGAATTTTTGAAGTTCACAACAAAAAACTTAAAGTATATAATGGTAACTACTCTAAATTTGTTGAGTTATCTAAAATAGAAAAAGAACTAGAACTTAAGAAATTTGAAGACCAACAAAAAGAAATAAAAAAACAAGAAGAATCAATTGAAAGACTAAAAGCTTATGGTAGAGAAAAACACCTAAAGCGTGCAAGAAGTAAAGAAAAAGCATTGGATAAAGTAGATGTTTTAGATAAGCCAGAAGCTTATAGAAAAAAAGCTCGTATACAATTTACACCTTCTGTGCAGAGTGGTAATGACGTTCTTCAAATTAGAGATGTATCTATGGGTTATGGAGAAAGAATACTTTTTAAAGACTTGGACTTAGATATATATAGAGGAGAAAAGGTTGCTCTTATAGGTGCAAATGGTGTTGGTAAATCTACATTATTTAAAATAATAACTAATGAACTACAACCTCTTAGTGGTAATATTAAATTTGGAACTAATGTCCACGTTTCTTATTTCCACCAGGAACAAAAAACTCTTAATTTAGACAACACAATAATTGATGAGATTTGGGAAAATAACACTCATCTTACTCAAACTACTTTGAGAAATATGTTAGGAGCATTTTTATTTGTTGATGAAGAAGTTTTTAAGAAAATTTCTACATTAAGTGGTGGAGAAAGAGCTAGAGTTGCTATACTTAAACTTATACTATCAAATGCAAATTTATTATTATTAGATGAACCTACTAACCACCTTGATATTGATTCTAAGGAAGTCCTTGAAGAAGCATTAACTAATTATGATGGAACTATATTTACAATATCACATGATAGATATTTTCTAAATACTGTTGTTGATAAGATTTTAGTTTTAGATGAAAATGGAGTTACTGAATATCTAGGAAATTATGATTATTATATCGATAAAAAAAGGCAAATCCAAGAGATGAGTCTTATAGAAGAAAAAGAAGAGAAAACTAGAACTCAAATAAAAGAAGAAAAAAGAAAAGAGAGAGAACAGAGAGAAGTAGAAAAGAAAAATAGAATAAAAAGACAAAATATAGAAAAAGAAATTGAAAAGTTAGAACTTCAAATTAAAGAATTAGATATACTTTTATGTCAAGAAGAAGTATACTCTAATCCAGATAAAGCTAAAGAAGTTAGCCAAGAAAAAATTAATCTAGAAAATAACCTTACCTCTCTATATAATGAGTGGGAAGAATTTATGTAAAAGGGAGAGGATTACTTGCAAAAACTATTTTCTTTAAAAGACGAAAATAAAAGATTTTATAAAATACTTCTATCTTTATGTATACCTATTATTATACAGAACTTAATTTCTACTTCTGTAAACGTAATAGATACAATTATGATAAGTAGTTTGGGTGAAACATCTGTAGCTTCAGTTGGAGTTGCAAACCAATTTTTCTTTCTTTTTAATATGTCCTTATCTGGTATTACGGGAGGGGCTGGAGTTTTTATTTCACAATTTTATGGAAAGAAGGATGTCAGTAATATAAGAAAAGTTACAGGTCTTACTTGTGTATTGGCAATTGTTTTAAGTTTTGTATTTGTTATTCCTGCTTTACTAACACCAAAACCAATTATACACATATTTTCGTATGATTCTGAGGTTGTAAAACTTTGTATAGATTACTTTAGTATTGCAGTATTTAGTTATCCATTAATTGCTGTAAGTACTGTATTTAGTACTGGTTCAAGAGGTGTTAGAAACCCTAAGTTAGGTATGATTTGTAGTGCCTTTGCTCTTGTAACAAATGTTATTTTAAATTATGGATTTATATTTGGTAACTTAGGTCTTCCTGCATTGGGTGTAAAAGGAGCTGCTCTAGCTACTGTTATTGCTAGAATATGTGAATTAATTTTAATGATTACTTATGTTTATTTTTATAAAAAGGACTATATATTAAAGTTTGGTCTGAAAAGTCTAAAAGCTATTGATAAGATTTTTATAAAATCTTTTTCATCAAAAAGCTTTCCTATATTTGTAAATGACTCTGTATGGGCAGTTGGGACTGTCCTGTATTCTGTTGCATATGCAAGGGCAGGTACTTCTGCTATAGCAGCAAGCCAGATAGCAACCAGTACAGGCAATTTCTTCATAATGACAGCTGTATGTATTGCATCTGGTGCATCTATTATGCTTGGAAATGAACTTGGAGCAGACCATATTAAAAGAGCTATTGAATATGCTAAAAAGTTTTCTATACTTGTATTTTCGGCTGGATTAATACTTGGAATTATTTTAATTTTAAATATCCCATTATTATTAAAAATGTTTAGTGTTTCTGATAGCTTAGCTTCTGATATAACTAAGATATTTTTTATAATGGGAATACTAATGGCTCTTAAATCTTTTAATACATTGGTTATAATTGGTATTTTAAGAAGTGGAGGAGATACTAAATATGCTCTATTTCTAGAATTAGGATGTATGTGGCTAGTTTCTATTCCTCTAACTTTTATAGCTGCATTTAAAGGTGCACCTATATTTATACTTGTCCTACTAACTTATAGCGAGGAAGTTGTTAAGTTTATATTTGGTGTTCCTAGAGCCTTATCTAAAAAGTGGGCTATTAATATAGTAAAAGAAATTGACTAATAACGATGCTATAAATTGTAAAAATATTATATAATCTATTTTTTATCAATAAACATTGTTTTTTCAACATTCTACATCTTGTTTCATGTAGTTATGTCAGTAAAATATTTTATCCACAACAACAAAAAGGTAGCTACTAATATAAGTGCTACCTTTTATTTATTAATCTTCATCCTTCCAACTTTTTATCCAATCTCCTATTTCTATTATTTTTTCTTCTGTCATTTCTTCTTTTTTATGCATAGTTGTAAACGTTCGTATAAAAAAGTTATTATACTCACTAATCTCTCTTTCTTCTTTTTTAGTATTTAAATACTCTTTTTTAGTTACTAGCACTTCATAATTATATTGAAAACCTATCCTTTTCTTATTTAATATTTTCATCTTTACTAATCTTTTTAATAGAATTTCTGTAGTACTTTTCCTCCACCCATTTCTTTCTTTCATTGCTCCTGTTATTTCTTTTTTAGATATAATAGACTTTTTCCTTCACATATATTCCATCAATATTAGTTCTCCTCTACGTAGTTTGTTAACTACTTCTTGTTGCTCCATTTTGTGTCACTCCCTCAGATTTTTTAATCTAAATTAATGATAGAACCTTCTAATTTCAAATGATACAGGTAATTTTTACCATATATTCTACATATTTAGTCTGATTTTTTTGAAGTAAAACAACGTTCATATCTATAAATTTATTCAATTTTCAAACAAGTATGTTGAATAATAATTAATTCTATTGTATTATTTTAGTTGTAGAATAAAACTAAATCGGCAAAACTAGAGAAATTTAGTGACGCAAAGCTATAGGGACTAAGATTTATAAAATTCTTATAAATTATGTCAGCCAGTTGCCAAAAAGACATATTCTTTTTGTTTTATGAAAATTTTTTAGGAGGATAATAATATATGTTTAGAGATAAAATGGATAAATGTACTCATATGTTAACTGCTTATATTGGCAGTTCATATGATTATTGTGATTTTATAGATACACAGTTAAATGATTTTATACTAGAGTATGGAGAAAATGTGGTAGAACCTTGTTTACATCAAGTGATGATATTGTTAAGTAAGTATAATTAAATAGATTTTGTTTTCTAGAGGAACCCTTTTTAGTTTTATCTACATTTAAATAATAAGCAACTAGAAATAACTCGAAGTTTTGATTTAGATAATCTTATTGATACTACAACAGAAATATTGAAATATAATAAAATTGATTTAATAATTATTGATGAAAAAAGTACTCCCTGACTTGAGAATGCTTAATTGCAACTATAAAAGTGTATTGGTAGTACACTTCCATTTTTTATTATATCATTAATTTAAATTGTTAAAAAAACTATTTAAATCGTTTTTAAGATATGTTAAGTAATCCCCTTGAGTTTTATATATCTTAATGAATTACAAAAAAATAAGCACTACTACAAAAGAGTGCTTTTAGTGTATATAATTAATGCTTTAATTAATAGTTTAAATGTTATTTCTCTTACCTTCTCTCCTTCTTTTTTAATATCAAATTTGCCTAGGTTTACTATACTTACAGTTTCAAACCTTTTTTCTTTTTTTATAGATAGAGAATTTTGTGGACTTACTGGAAAATGAAAATCTATTTTTTTTCATTTTTTTAATAAAAATTTTTATTTTTTATTTTATATAAACAATATTTTTTCTAATTTGTGGTATAATAAAAGTAAGAAGAACTACAATCTATTTCAAGCTAGAGTGGAGTTCGTAATTTAATACTTATTTGAACTTATGGAACTTTATTTTAAAATCAAGTTCCCAACCACTTTTAGTTTGAACTATACCCACTGTTTTATACAGTTAAAACAGTGGGTATAGTTCAAGTTGGCTCTTTGAGTGGTTTTTTACGTTTTTTAAGTAAATTGCTAACTAGACAAACTATCAAACTAACAGATAGTCTTTCTAGTACACCTTGTAAAAAATTATCCATACATACTCACCTCCCTTCTATACGTTGGGAGGATAATCTTTTGTATGAACTCCACTCTATAAATTGTAGATTACATCTTCTTGCTAAAATTATTATAATATATGATTATTACATATTTTACCTATTTATTACTTTTTACATTATAATCACATCTTATCATTAAAAAACACCTACATAAATAAGTGTCCTTCAGTATTTTTAATTTTCAGTGAGACTATTTCTATTTTTTGCAGAAATTATTATACCTTATTTTGATTAAATAATAATCTTTATTCATCTTCCAAAAACTCTTTTACTTCAAATGCGAATCTATGTAACTCATCATAATTTAAAATTTCATATGTATTACCTATTTTTTTTACTATCCCTTCTTCAGTTAACTTCAACAGAGAATGGTATCTACTCTTTCTACTAATAGAATATATTTCACTGAAATTACGAATAACTTTTATATTACAGATATTATTTTCTTGTTTGTTTAATATACAATAGGCAATGACTTCTGTACAAGAAAATAGTTCTCTTACCATTCTAGTTTTATACAGCTCATATATTCTTCTTGTACATTTGCTGTGAAATAGTGCAATAAAATCTGGTTTAAGATAAAACTCTTCAAATATTTTTTTTTCAAATCGAAATAATTTTATATTAGTCTTTGCAAATATATCACATTTCAAATTATGTTCATATATATAACTGATTTTACCTATAAATTCATTTTCAGGTACAATGTCAACAAGAAATTTATTTCCTCCTCTAGTGGTGCATTCCACTAAAGCAATTCCCTCTATTATAAAAAAAACTTCTTGTAAGTCTTTATCTGATGCTACAAACCTTTGACCCTTTTTATATTCAACAATTGATATTTTATTTAAATTATTTTTAATAATTGGATATATACTTGTTTCTTCTGCTTTCATTAAAGTTATCTCCTTTATAGTATATTATATAAAATATTTTATTTATATGTTTTAATTTATATTATTTTTAACAAAAGACACGATTACAACTAAATTAAGCTTGACAAATCTATTCTACTCACTCAGAATAAACTTATACATATATATTTTCATATATTATTTATTTTAATACAACTCTATATTTATAAAATTATATTATCAATAGAATTTATTAAAATAAATTTTTTTGGGTGTATATTATGATTTAATCGAATAGAAATGAAAAATATACATACAGTTTAAATTTTAAGCAACAATTAGGGGGATTTGGTGGCAAGATTTAATTATAAGAAGGAAAGTGTCTTAATGTAACTTTTGTAAAGTCATTATAGACACTTTCTTTTTTATTTGATAAATTTAAATTATCAAAATCAAATAGCTTTATACAACTATTTTGTTTAAAACTATTTATTATATAAGGAGGAAGTTTTTAGAAATCAATGAAAAAATCAGTGGCTCTAGTAAATGATAGTAGAAAAGATTTAATAGATTTTTTAGAAAATAATTTAAAATTAGTTTTTGGAGATTATATAAATATTAATAAATACTTTATAGATGAGATAAATGATAATGATATTATAAATGATGATGTGATATTAGTAATGTCAGCAGAAAGATTAGACAAAATTATAAATAATATATTAGATAAGAAAAAAGTTATTGTGATAAGAAGAACTTTTAAGGAAGATAAAATATATAATCTATTATCTTTACCACATGGTACAAATGCTCTAATCGTAAATGATTCTGATGAAACTACTCTAGAAACTATAAGTTTGTTTTATAAAATTGGAGTAACTAATATTAGACCAATCCCATATATGAATAATAATAACTATAAAGATATAAAAATAGCTATAACTCCAGGAGTTCCAGAAAAAGTACCTAGCTTTATCTCAGATATATTTGATTTGGGTCATAGATATATAGATATCTCCTCATTTATAGAAATAATAAATTTATTACAAATTGATTCAAAGGAAATACAATCTAATCTAGTTAAATACTCAGAAAAAATAATAAGTTTAGATACTGGTATAAAAGATAAATATAAAGAATTATTTTTGAAGATAGAAGAATTAGATACAATATTAAACTTATCAAAGGATGGTATACTGTTTACTTCAAAAGATGGTGAAATAAATACATATAATAGTAAAGTAAAAGATATTTTAGATATAAAAGAAGATATATACGGAAAGCATATTGAAGAAATATTTACAGATAGTTTAAAGGTTTTATTAAATGAAAAAGAAATATTAGACAAAGTTATTATATTCAATAAAAAATATATAAATGTAAATAAAAAAAATATATACAATAGAGATGAAAAAATGGGTACATACTATAGTTTACAAGAAATAACATACATAAAAAAACTAGAACAAAACCTTACTAAGAAATTAAGGGAAAAAGGACAAATAGCAAAATATACATTTAAGGATATAAAAACAAACAGTCCTAAGATGATTGAATGCATAGATTTAGCTAAGAAAGTTTCTAAATCCGACTTAAGCATACTTATCAGAGGCGAAAGTGGAACTGGTAAAGAATTAATAGCTCAATCTATACATAACAACTCAAATAGAAAAAAACAACCCTTTATAGCAGTAAATTGTGCAGCTGTTCCTGAAAACTTATTAGAAAGCCAATTATTCGGATATGATAAGGGAACTTTTACTGGAGGTCTAAAAGATGGAAAGCAAGGGCTATTCGAACTTGCTAATAATGGGACAATTTTTTTAGATGAAATAGGTGATATGCCCTTAGAATTACAAACAAAACTACTTCGAGTTCTTCAAGAAAAACAAATAATGCCTGTTGGTTCTCACAACGTAATTAATATAGATGTTAGAATCATATCTGCTACAAATAAAAACTTAGAACAAATGATTGATAATAGTCAGTTTAGGGAGGATTTATATTATCGATTAAATACAATTCCCATAAATATACCTCCTCTAAGGGAAAGAAAAGAAGATATACTAATTATCATGGAAGATTTAATTAATAAGAAATTAGTAATTACACCAGAGGCAAAAAAACTTATACAAAACTATAAGTGGAAAGGAAATATAAGAGAACTTCAAAATGTAACATCCTATTTAAATATTATGTGTGATGATATTATACTAGAAAGAGATTTACCTCCAAACTTAAAAACTTTAGATAACAAAAATTCATCATTAAAATTAAAATATAATAAGAATGATATATTAAATATACTAGAGATATTAATTTTAAATAAGGAATCAGATGTTGGTATCGGTAGGGGATTAATTTTAAAGACACTACTCGATAAGAACCTCCAAATTACAGAAGGAAAAATTAAAAAAATATTTGAATATCTAAAAAAAGAAGAACTTATAATTTGTGGTTCAGGAAGATATGGAAGTAAGATAACTCAAAAAGGAGAAAAGTTTTACAATAAATTAAAATATGAAGATTCATAAATCTACAATCTATTTACAACATAGTGCGGAAAGCCCACTCCTTTAGGTGTGGGATGGATAGCACAAATAGTGTATAAACAAATAATGTATAAAAGGTATTGACACATACACGTATAATGTTAATATAAATACATGGAAAATAAATATAGAAGAACTCAAACAACTGTTAGTCTAATTAATTATCATTTTGTATTCTGTCCTAGATATAGAAGAAAAGTATTTAATATAGAAGGTTTAGAAGATAGATTTAAAACATTGGTTAAAAATAAGTGTAAGAAGATGGATATTGAAATTATTGCAATAGAATGTGATAAAGACCATACACATATGTTTTTAAATAGTCTTCCAACTTTAAGTCCTTCTGATATAATGCAAAATATAAAAGGTTATACAAGTAAAATATTAAGAGAAGAATTTATTGAATTATCAAAAATGCCTAGTTTATGGACTAGAAGTTATTTTGTATCTACAGCAGAAAATGTATGCAGTGAAACTATTAAAAAATATGTAGAAAATCAGAAAACAAGATATTAGAAAGTGAGGTGAATATTATGTCAAATTATATATTAACATTACAATTAAAGACAGAAAAGTTTCAAGAAGATATTATATGTAATACTTTTGATAAGTATAGAAAAGTATATAATTCATGTTTATCAGAACTATTTAAAAGATATAACCACATGATAGAATCTAAGGAGTATCAAGCAAATTGTAAATATAAGGGTAAAGATAGAAATAAAATATTTAATGATATTACTAAGAAATATAATTTGACAGAGTATTCACTTCATAATTTTGTTAAATCTATTTGTAAATATTATAAATTACATTCTGCTATATCTCAGAAAATAGCCACAAGATGTTTTAATGCTTTTAGTAAGTATATATATCATCAAGCTAAACAGGTTAATTATATTAGATATAAGGAAAAATAAAAGGGCAAATTGGTTTGGGTAATGTAGGTATAGATATTGGAACTCAAACTATAGCCATATCTAGTAAATGTGATGTTAAATTATTGGAGTTAGCTCCTAATGTTAATAATATAGATAGGCAATTAAAATTAATTCAACGTAAAATGGATAGAAGTAAACGTGCAACTAATCCTAATAAATTCAATGATAATGGTACTATAAAACAAGGGAATAGAGATAAGTGGATATTTAGTAATCACTATATTAAATTAAAAACACTAAGAAAAGAGTTATATAGAAAGCAAACTGAAATAAGAAAGCAAGACCATTATGCGTTAATTAACAAATTATTAAATTTAGGTAATAAGTTTTATGTTGAAACGATGAGTTATAAAAGACTTCAAACTAGAGCAAAGAATACTACTATTAATGAAAAGACTGGTAGAATCAATAAGAAGAAACGTTTTGGAAAATCATTAGCAAATAAAGCACCATCAATGTTTTTGACTATGTTAGACAATAAGTTAAAATATAATGGTGAAAA
>NZ_JADGMN010000026.1:0-48698 GCF_020662285.1 Clostridioides sp. ES-S-0108-01
CAAATATATTATCCCGTATTAGCATACCTTTCGGTATGTTATCCGTGTGTACAGGGTAGGTTACCCACGCGTTACTCACCCGTCCGCCGCTCTTTACCGAAGTAAATCGCTCAACTTGCATGTGTTAAGCACGCCGCCAGCGTTCATCCTGAGCCAGGATCAAACTCTCAAATAAAAGTTCATCAGGCTCAGATACTATTGTTATCAAAATATCTGGCTTTATGGTTTGTTTCTTAATATAAATTAACCTACTGTTTAATTTTCAATGTTCGTGTTTATTTCCTGTTCCTTTTTTCAAGGACAAGTAATACTATATCATCTTTAAAACAGTAGGTCAATACTTTTTTTATATTTTTTTATAAATTTTTTTCATATTCTTTTTTCAGCTTCTCTACTATCTTTTTCTCTAGTCTAGAAACAGTCATTTGTGATATCTCTAGTTCTTTAGCTATACTAGATTGTGTTTTATCAAAGAAAAATCTATCTTTAAAAATTTTAATTTCTAATTCATTTAAAGTTTCAATAAACTTATTAATAAAATCTTCATACTCTATACTCCCAAAGTTAGCTTCTTCTTTTCCAATCTTATCAATAAGAGTTATATCTTTATCCTCTGAATCATCATTGCTTGATGAGTCTAAAGACATTGGTTGATATCCATAAGAAGCTTCCATAGCCTCTAGAACATCTTCTTCACTAACTCCTATATAATCAGCTATATCTTTTACCTTTGGATGCTTTTTATTTTCTTGTTCTAGTTTAATCTTTGCATCACTTATCTTTTTGCTTAGTTCCTGTATTCTTCTTGGTACTCTAAGTGTCCATACTTTATCTCTAAAATATTTTTTTATTTCTCCTACTATAGTTGGTGTCGCAAAACTGGAGAATTCAAATCCTTTTTCAACATCATATCTATCAATAGCATAAATTAATGCCAATGAAGCAACTTGATATATATCTTCAAAATCAACACCTTTATTTATATACTTCTTAGCTAACAATCTTGCTAAATACAGATGTCTTTCAATAAGAATATTCCTAATGTCTACATTTTTATCTTTATTATATAAATTAAATAGCTCTTTTGTATCCATATTTAGGTAATGTGTAGCATTAGCTACATTTTTCATTAAATATCAACTCCTAAATATTTAGTCATTTTTATTTTTGTCCCTTGATTATGCTCTGATTCAATATCTACATCATCCATTAAAGTTTTAATTATAAATAATCCAAGACCACTTTCTTTTGGATTCTCTAAATCTGGTGTACTTATTGAGCTAACATCATATCCTTTTCCATTATCTTGAATTTCTATATTAATTGCATTATCTAAAATATTAAATACTATATTAAACACATCATCTTTACTGTGCTTTATTGCATTTGTGCATGCTTCTGATACTGCTACCTTTATATCTTCTATATCATCTATTGGAAACCCCATCTTATTAGCAATTCCAGATGCTGTTAATCTTATTATACTAACATAATCCGGATTTGTAGTAATTTCCATCTTTATAGTCTCACAAGCCAAAGTTTATCCCTCCACTTTAAATATTTTATCTAGACCTGTTATAGTAAAAATCTTCCTAACATTAGTCTTAGGATTTACTATGTATATCTCTTTTTCATTTATTTTTAATTTTTTTAATACGCCTATCATAGCTCCTAAACCTGTTGAATCTATATAATCTAAATCTTTAAGATTAATTTTTACATCTAACATGTTCTTTTCTATTAAACTATGCAAGTGTTCCTTTAATTTATCTGCTGTAGAAACATCAAGTTCTCCATCAAGACAAACATTCCAAAACTTATTTTGCGAATCTAAATTTGACTCTATATTCATAGACATGTAAAAACCTCCTATTTCCTCTTAATAATTTTAAATATATTTCCTATACTCAATATTTTATTAATTACATAAACTATATCATCTATTCCCTTTGATATTGATGATGCATTTTCAACAATATCTTGTATATGTCTTTCATTATAATCTACAATCTTATACGCCTTTTCAACAATCTTATTTATACTATTTAGAGTTTTAGCTAAATAAATTGCTACTATAAGAGCAGAGCTTCCTACTAAAACTGCTCCAATCTGCCACCCCCATGCATTCATTAGTTAACATCTCCCTCATCATCAAAGCTTTTACTTATTACTATATCTTCTTCTGAAATCTTTATATCTTCTTCATTATTATCATCGTCTACTAAATTTATTATTCTCTCTTTAACATCATTAAATGTTTCATGTAGAACTTCTTTTGGATTTTCTTTCATATCATTAAACTTCTCTTTTGTTTCTTTTCTTAGTTCAGAACCTTTTTTGGGTGCAAAAAACATACCAAATAAAAACCCTAAAATAGCTCCTAATAATAAAAATCCACCTTTTTTACAACTTCTCTTATTGCACATAACAATTACTCCTTTCAACTTTAAATTTTTATCTAACTACATTATACAAAAAGAATAGGATATTTATCCTATTCTTCTTCAATATTTATTTTGGCAATCGAAACTACATTGACTTCATCATTAGTCTTCATTAATTTAACACCACTTGTAACTCTTCCAAATAGTGATATTTCATTAACTTTTATCCTAATAAGAACTCCATCAGAATTTATAATCATTATCTCATCATCTTCATTGACCATATCTGCACCTACAATTGTACCAGTCTTTTCAGAGATATTATAAGTTTTAATTCCTTTACCAGCTCTTATTTGACTTCTATACTCTTCTATATTTGTTCTCTTTCCAAAACCATTCTTACTTACAACTAACACATCTGTACCTTTACTACAAAGGTTCATAGATACAACAAAATCTTCTTTACTTAAAGTTATACCTTTTACACCCATTGCTGTTCTACCCATATATCTTATATCATTTTCATCAAACCTTATAGACATACCTTCTTTAGTTACTAAAAGTACTTCCTGTTTTCCGTCTGTAAGTTCTACTCCAATAAGCTCATCATCATCTCTTAATCCTATAGCAATAAGACCAGATTTATTTATATTTTTAAACTCTTCTCTCTTAGTCTTTTTAACAATACCTTTTTTCGTTGCAAGTAATAAATATTCATTTTCATCATTACCATCTATAGGTATTAGAGTAGCAATTTTCTCATCTGCTGACAATTGAAGTAAGTTCACTATAGCAGTACCTTTAGCTTGTCTCTTACCTTCAGGTATCTCGTATGCATTTAGTTTAAACACTCTACCTTTATTTGTAAAGAACAATAGTCTACTATGAGTAGTTGTAGTTATCAAGTGTCTTACAAAATCTTCTTCTCTAGTTGTAAGTGCTGAAATACCTCTTCCACCTCTTTTTTGACTCTTATAAGTGTCAGATGGAAGCCTTTTTATATATCCAAAGTGAGTAAGAGTTATTGCTATTTCTTCATCACTTATAAGATCTCTCATATCTATTTCGCCTTCAGCATGTCTTATTTCTGTTCTTCTCTCATCAGAGTAATTTTCTTTTATTATTGTAATTTCATCTTTTATTACATTTAAAAGTAGTCTTTCATCAGCTAAAATTTCTTTTAATCTATTTATCTTCTTGATTAAATCTTCATATTCAGCTTCTATCTTGTCTCTTTCTAAACCTGTAAGTCTTTGAAGTCTCATATCTAATATAGCTTGAGCTTGGATTTCGGTTAATTTGAATTTTTCTATTAAACCTATCTTAGCTTCTTGACCTGTTTTTGAAGCTCTTATCAAGCTTATAACAGCATCTATATTATCTAAAGCAATCTTTAATCCTTCTAAAATATGTGCTCTTGCTTCAGCTTTATTTAATTCAAATTTAGTTCTTCTTGTAACAACATCTTCTTGATGTTTAATGTAATGATACAGTATTTGCTTAAGATTTAAAACTCTTGGCTGACCATCTACAAGTGCAAGCATTATTATACTAAAAGTATCTTCCATTTGAGAATGTTTATACAGATTATTTAATACTATATTAGCATTAGCATCTCTCTTTAATTCTATAACGATTCTCATGCCATTTCTATTACTTTCATCTCTTAAGTCTGATATACCTTCTATTCTCTTTTCTTTAACTAGCTCAGCTATTCTTTCAACTAGTTTAGCCTTATTTACTTGATAAGGTATTTCTGTAACGATTATTTGCTGTTTTCCTTTTGGTAGTTCTTCTATAAAAGCTCTAGACCTAACTTTAACTTTTCCTCTTCCAGTTCTGTACGCTTCTGCTATACTCTCTTTTCCCATTATAATTGCAGCAGTAGGAAAATCTGGTCCTTGAACAAATTTTATTAACTCATCTACACTACACTCTGGATTATCTATTAAGTATACAGTTGCGTCAATTACTTCAGCTAAATTATGTGGAGGTATTGAAGTTGCCATACCAACAGCTATACCATTTGAACCATTTACTAATAAATTAGGATATCTCGCTGGCAATACTGAAGGCTCTTTTAATGACTCATCAAAGTTTGGTTTAAAGTCTACAGTTTCCTTTTCAATATCTCTCAATAACTCTAATGATAATTTACTCATTTTAGCTTCTGTATAACGCATAGCTGCCGGTGAATCTCCATCAACAGAACCAAAGTTACCATGACCATCTACTAAAAGTGCTCTAGTTGAAAAGTCTTGAGCCATTCTTACCATTGCATAATAAACAGCAGTATCTCCATGAGGGTGGTACTTACCTAAAACGTCCCCAACAATACGAGCTGACTTTCTGTATGGTTTATCTGGAGTTAAATTTAATTCACTCATTGAGTATAGTATTCTTCTATGAACTGGCTTTAAACCATCTCTAACATCAGGAAGAGCACGTCCAGCTATGACACTCATCGAATAATCAATATACGATTTTTTCATTTCTTCCGCTATTTCAATAGGGAGTATTTTGTTATTTTCTTCCATGTATACTAATCCCCTCTCTCTATATATCTAAGTTTCTAACAAATCTTGCATTTTCTTCTATAAATTCTTTCCTTGGAGCAACCTTATCACCCATAAGCATTGAAAATACTTCATCTGCAATTGCAGCATCTTCTACAGTCACTTGTAGTAAAGTTCTTGTCTCAGGATTCATAGTTGTTTCCCATAATTGCTCTGCATTCATCTCTCCAAGACCTTTGTATCTTTGAAGTTCAACACCATTTCTTCCAATTTCATCTAATAAGATATTTAACTCTTTATCTGAGTAAACATAATGTTCCTTTTTTTGCTTTGTCACTTTATATAAAGGTGGCTGTGCTGCATAAACATACCCCTCATCTATAAGAGGTCTCATATATCTAAAGAAGAATGTTAATAATAAAGTTCTTATATGGGCTCCATCTACATCGGCATCGGTCATAATTATAATTTTATGATATCTAGCCTTGTCTATATCAAAATCTTCTCCAATACCACAGCCATAAGCTGTTATCATATTTTTTATTTCATCTGAAGATAATATCCTATCTAGTCTTGATTTCTCAACATTAAGTATTTTACCCCTTAAAGGAAGTATAGCTTGACTATTTCTATCTCTACCTTGCTTAGCTGAACCTCCCGCTGAATCTCCCTCGACTAAAAATATTTCGCTTTTAGCAGGGTCTTTCTCTGCACAATCTGCAAGCTTTCCAGGTAAAGATGTACTTTCTAGTACACTTTTTCTTCTTGTTAATTCCCTTGCTTTTTTTGCAGCTTCTCTAGCTCTTTGTGCTCTTAAAGCTTTATCAACAATTATTCTCGCTGTTGATGGGTTTTCTTCTAGGAAGGAACCAAGTTCATCAACTGTTACACTATCAACTATACCTCTCATAAAACTATTACCTAACTTTGTTTTAGTTTGACCTTCAAACTGAGGTTCTGGTAATTTAACTGATACTACTGCTGTAAGACCCTCTCTTATATCTTCACCAAGTAGGTTAACATCATTTTCCTTTAAAAATTTATTTCTCTTAGCATAATCATTTATAGTCTTAGTAAGAGCTGCTTTAAATCCACTTAAATGAGAACCACCTTCATGTGTATTTATATTATTCGCAAAAGAATATATGTTCTCTGTATAACCATCCGTATATTGCATAGCTAGTTCGACAAAATAATCATCAACCTTTTTATCTATATAAACTATGTCATCATGTATACCAGTTCTAGATTTATTTAAATACTTAATGTATTCTACCAAACCACCTGTATAGTGAAATTCTTTTCTTTTTTCTTGTCCTTCTCTTTTATCTTCAAATACTATTTTTATTCCTTTATTCAAGAAAGAAAGTTCTCTAAGTCTATACTCCAGTGTTTCATATTTAAACTCTACTTCATCAAATATTGTCTCATCTGGCATAAATTGAATCATTGTTCCTTTATCTTGAGATTCCCCAACTACTTCAAGCTTAGATGTTGGTAATCCTTTCTCATATGTTTGCTTATATATCTTTCCATTTAAGTAAACCTCTGCTACCATCCATTTTGACAATGCATTAACTACAGAAACACCAACTCCATGAAGACCTCCAGATACTTTATATCCTCCGCCTCCAAACTTTCCTCCTGCATGAAGATTAGTCAATACTGTTTCTAAAGTTGATTTACCAGTTTTAGGATGTATTTCAACAGGGATACCTCTTCCGTTATCTTTTACTAAAACACTGCCATCTTCATTAATAGATACATATATGTCTGAACAATATCCTTGTAAAGCCTCATCTATACTATTATCTACAACTTCATAAACTAAGTGATGTAAACCCCTAGGGCTTGTACTACCAATATACATACCTGGTCTTTTTCTAACGGCTTCTAATCCCTCTAATACTTGTATCTGACTTGCACCGTATTCTTGTTTCATTTAATTTCCTCCATTCTCTATGCTAATAACATCGCCATTTTCAATATTAAATATTGTAACATTTTTTTCATCAAATATTTTTTTATGTGAAATCTCAGCACTTGTTATAAACATTTGAACATTGCTTAAATTATTTACTAAAAGTTTTTGTCTTGCTTCATCTAACTCACTAAAAACATCATCTAAAATTAATACTGGATACTCTTCAACTTCATTTTTTATTAATTCTATCTCTGATAACTTTAATGATATTGAAGCAGTTCTTTGTTGACCTTGTGAACCAAAAAGTCTTGCATCTAAATCATTTATGAATATATTTAAGTCATCTTTGTGTATACCATATCTGGTAGTCTTAGATTCTATATCATTAGGTCTATTCGATGACAACTTGGCTAAAAATTTATTATATACTGTATCTATAGTATCTTCATCAGTTATATTTATTTGATTTTTATATCGAATTGATAATCTTTCAACTCCATTAGTCAAATTCATATGCATATTTTCAGATATATTAGCTATCTTTTTTATAAAGTCTCTACGCAAAATATAAATATAACTTCCATACTTTGCTAATGTATCATCATATACATCTAATAAAGCTTCATCGACATGTATACTTTTAAGCACCCTACTCCTTTGAGAAAGTGTTTTATTGTAATTGGTAAGATATTTATAATATTTAGGTATAATCTGACTAATCTCTTTGTCTATAAATGTCCTTCTTTCTTTAGGACCCTCTTTAACCAATCTCAAATCCTCAGGAGAAAATATAACAACATTTAAGTTGCCAAGTAATTCCTGTATCTTTTGTAAAGGAACTTTATTTATTCTTATCCCCTTTTTATCTTTTCCAATAATTAGCTCTATTAGACTATATTTATCATATTTTGAAAAACTTCCTCCAATATATGAGTTTTCACTATTAAACCTAACCATTTCTCTATCTTTGTTAGTCCTAAATGATTTTCCAAAAGAAAGCATATAAATAGATTCTACTATATTTGTCTTCCCTTGACCATTTTTACCAACAAGTAGATTTACTTTCCCATTAAATTCCAGATGCAACTTTTTATAATTTCTAAAATTAACAAGCTGCAAACTTTTAAGTTTCACAAAAAGTTCTCCTTTTTTACAATACTTTTATTTTAGTTCCTTCTATCTCAACTATATCTCCTGATTTTATCTTTTTTCCTCTTCTTAATTCTATTTCATCATTTACTGCCACTAAACCTTCTTGAATTAAAAATTTTGCATGACCTCCTGTTGATGCAATCTCTGCTAATTTAAGAAATTGATCCAACTTTATATATTCTGATTCTATAGTTATTTCAGTCATAATAGCTCCTCCTTGTCACTATTTTAAACAAATTCCTATTGATACACTAAAAGTATATTATACCATAAATATGCTTATAAAAGGAGTTGTCTAAGATTAGAAAAATTTTCTACAAAAGACAACTCCTTCATGTCTGCTATATATTTGATGATATTCTTACTGGAAGTAGTAAGTAAATATAATTAACATCATCTGTTGGTTTAATTATACAAGGATTTACATTTGTAGTAAATTCTATAAATATTTCCTCATTATCTATATTTTTCAAACCTTCAATAAAGTATCTAGAATTAAAAGCTATATCTAGATAATCTCCATCTAAATCTATTTCAACCTCTTCATACACATTTCCTTTTTCTGTATTGGAAGTAATTGCCATTACCTTATCCCTTATAGATAATTTTATAAGATTATTTTTTTCTGATTGAGACAATAAAGATGCTCTTTCTATACTATTTAAAAGTTCCTTAGTATTTAATTTAACTCTGCTGTTATGTTCTCTTGGTAATAATTTTTTATAATCAATAAAATCTCCCTCAAGTAGTCTTGTAATAATTTTTGTATCATTAATTATAAAAATAGCATTTTTTTCGTTAAATCCAACTTTAACATTATCTTCTCCAGAAAGCAAGCTATTTACATCTATAAGTGTCTTTCCAGGAATTATAACTTTTATATTTTCAGTTAAACTATCAACTGAGCAACTTTTTACAGCTAATCTATATCCATCAATTGCTACTAAATTTAAGTTTTTATCAACAATCTCTAAAAGCTCTCCCATTAAAACAGGTTTCGTTTGATCCTGTGAGATAGCAAATACAGTTTGTTTAATCATATTTTTTAGGATTTCTTGAGGTATGCTATATAAATCTTCTTCGTTTAATTCTGGTAGTTTAGGGAATTCTTTTGCTGCATATCCTTTAATTTTAAATCTTGAATTTACACAATTTATGTAAATATTATTTTCTGAATCAGTTTCTATTTCAACAAAAGAATCTGGTAATTTTCTAATTATATCTCCAAATAGCCTTGCATCGACAACAACATCACCTTTTTCTATAATTTCTGCTTGTACGTAAGTTTCTATTCCTATTTCAGCATCATATCCAGTAAGTTTTAATTGACCTTCTTCTGTAGATATAAGTATACCTTTTAATAGTTCTATAGTAGTTTTTCCATTAATAGCTTTTTGAGCGATTCCAATTCTATTTGCTAGGATTTTTTGATTACAAATTATTTTCAATGTGGATAACCTCCTCTGGCTTTTTATATAAAAAAATAAGTTAAAATCATAGTAGTAATAGTAGTAGGTGTTGTTGATAATGTTAATAAGTATGTATAACATTATAAATACAAAGATATTAACATGTGTATAAGATGTTAATATCTTTGTTATTTTAGACTTGATAATTTGTTAATAATTTTTGTTCAAAAAAAGTATTAACAGGTTATTCAAGAGATATAAACATACAATTGTGTATAAATTATCCCTTCAAATCTGATATAATTTTATCTATTTTAGTTTTAATTTCTTCACTTTCTTCTATATCCTTAGACACTTTATCATGAGCATGAATTACTGTTGTATGGTCCCTACCCCCAAACTCTTCACCTATTTTAGGAAGGGATAAATCAGTAAGTTCGCGCGTTAAATACATAGCTATTTGTCTTGGATAAGCTATTGAACGTGTTCTTTTTTTAGAATTAAAATCTTCCATTTTTAGATTGAATACAGAAGATACTTTTTCTTTTATTCTAAGAACATTTATTTCTTCATTTTTAGAAGTTGTTATAATATCTTTCAAAGCTTCTGTAGCAAGATCAAAAGAGATTACCCTATTACTAAGAGAAGAATAAGCAACTACTCTAGTTAATGCACCTTCTAGTTCCCTTATGTTTGACTTAATATTCTTTGCTATATATGACATGACTTCATTTGGCACATCTATACGTTCTAGTTGAGCCTTTTTTCTAAGTATAGCAATTCTTGTCTCAAAGTCTGGTGCTTGAATATCAGTTATAAGTCCCATTTCAAATCTCGATCTTAGTCTATCTTCTAGTGTAGGTATATCTTTTGGCGGTCTATCACTAGATATAATTATTTGTTTGTTTGCTTCATGAAGAGTATTAAATGTATGGAAAAACTCTTCTTGAGTTCTTTCTTTCCCTGCTATAAATTGAATATCATCGATTAATAATACATCTACATTTCTATATTTATTTCTAAATTCTTCGTTTTTATCGTCTTTTATAGAATTTATAAGTTCATTAGTAAATTTTTCTGAAGAAACATAAACGACTTTTGAGTCTTTTTTTTGACTAACAATATGATGACCTATAGCATGCATTAAGTGAGTTTTACCTAATCCAACTCCTCCATACAAAAAAAGTGGATTGTAAGCTTTAGCTGGAGATTCTGCAACTGCAACACATGCAGCATGTGCAAATCTATTGCTATTACCAATAACGAACGTATCAAATGTGTATTTTGGATTTAGATTAGGGTAAAGCACCCTATAATTTAAATCTGTACTATCAGAATTTAAGTCGGCAACTTCTTTTTCGCTCAATACAAATTTAATATTATATTTTTTTAATGACAACTGACTGATAGCATCTTCAATTAAATGCAAATATCTATTTTCTAAGATATCTTTATTAAAATCACTAGGAGCCAGTAAAATTAAGTCATTAAGATGTATTTTTAATGGTACGATGTTTTTAAAAAAGGTATTAAAACTTACTGAAGTTAAGTCACCTTTTATTAATTGTAGGGTTTTGTCCCATAAAGAAACTATATCCATAATATAAACCTCCGAACAGAATAATTAATATTTTCCACAAAGTTATTAACAGAAAAGCAAAAATATATATAAATTTTACAGAATAACTAAATTTATGGATAATGGTGTTGATAAATTAATAATAGTATAAATTATTAAAAAAATATGAAAAGATATAAACAATATGTAGATAAAGTTATAAATAACATAAACATACAATAAATGGTGATTATAACTAGAGTATTGTCAGTAATCTTAAAAGTTATACACAAAACTATCCACAAGCTGTGAATAATTTCTAATAAGTTGATAATATTTATGCACATTATCAACAAGTATATTTATAATATCAAAATATATGTCAAACTTCAATGATTTATAACTAATTTATCCACAATATTAACTAATTGTTGATAAAAATATAAACATGTTAAAATTACTTTATTTGTGTATATAATTGAAAAAAATAATTTAGAATAAAATTAAATAGATTTTTACTAGTATTTTCAATAAAAAAAATACATAATATATATATGGTAGATTTTGTGATATAAGCGTCCCAAAAACTCGTTGACAACAGTAGTAAAAGTATTTATAATTATATGTGTTATGTTTACTTTGAGGGTAAAGTTATTATTTTTATAAACGGAAAATAAAATCTGAAAGGCGGTGCAAAATAATGAGTAAAAGAACTTATCAACCAAAAAAGAGACAAAGAAGTAAAGAACATGGTTTCAGAAAAAGAATGAAGACGTCTAACGGAAGAAACGTGTTAAAGAGAAGAAGAGCTAAAGGAAGAAATAGATTAACTCATTAATTACAAAAGGGCCGCTGCAAAGGTGGCCTTTTTGTGTAAATAATTACAATTCATAGCTGTGTTTATGGAGGTTAACTATGGACTTTAATAGGACTAAAGGGTTGAAAAAAGACTCTGATTTTAGAAAAGTATATAAACACGGCAAATCTTTTGCAAATAAATATTTAGTAATATATATACTTAAAAATAAATCAGATTGTAGTAGAGTAGGCATTTCTGTTTCAAAAAAAGTAGGAAAAGCCATCACTAGAAATAGAGTAAGAAGACTAATAAAAGAGGCCTATAGATTAAATATTGATGAAAAAATTAAGCCTGGATATGATATAGTATTTATAGCAAGAGTATCTAGTAAGGATGCTACTTTTAAAGTTATAGACAAGTCTATAAAAAATTTAGTTAAAAGAACGGATATTTCTATTTAATTGTACGCTATAAATATGGAGGTTAATGACTTTGAATAAAATAATTTATATATTAAAGGAAATAAGTAAGTATTTATCGAATTTATGTATTTATTTAGTGAGATTTTATCAAAAGTATATATCTCCCTTAAAGGGACCTACCTGTAGATTTTATCCAACTTGCTCACAATATTCAATAGAGGCGTTTAAGAAATATGGATTTGTAAAAGGTATGTATTTAACAATAAGAAGACTTTTAAAATGTCATCCTTTTCATCCAGGAGGTTACGACCCTCTAAAATAAAAGAGAGTAACTATTAGGAGGTATAAAAAAATTGAATATAATAGGAAATTTCTTAGGATTAATTCTTAAGGTAATATTTGAATTTGTTAACCATTATGGTATTTCTATAATACTTTTTACTATACTTGTAAAGATTATTTTATTACCATTAACAGTTAAGCAGACTAAGTCAACAAAGGCAATGCAAGATATACAACCTCGTATAAAAGAGATACAAGAAAAATATAAAAATAAGCCAGAAAAACAAAATGAAGAAATTGTTAAGTTATATGGAGAAGCTAAAATTAATCCACTATCTGGTTGTTTACCTTTATTAATACAGTTTCCTATATTAATAGGATTATTTAGCGTTTTGAGAGAACCAGTTGCTCATGGCGTTTTTGCAAATCAAGCTGCATTTTTAGCAGCTGACAATGGGTTTTTATGGATAAAAAGCTTAACAGCACCAGATTATATATTAGCAGTATTTTCAGGAGCAAGTGCATATGTTATGCAAAAAGTAATGACACCCAAAGATCAGTTACAAGGCTCTATGAAAGTAATGACATATGTAATGGCAGGTATGTCTTTCTATTGGGGATTTATATTCCCAGCAGGACTTACATTGTACTGGACAGTAAGTAACTTATTCTCAATAGCTCAATATTACTTAATAATGAATCCTTTAAAAGCTAAACTGGCTGCTAACTCTAAGGAGGAAAAAGTTAATGAGAAAAAGCCTAAAATTAATAAAAAGTAAAAGTAAGGAAGAAGCTATAAGTAAAGCTATAGCAGAGTTAAATTTAAAAGCAGAGGATATAGAAGTAGAAATACTTGAAAATCCAAGCAAAGGATTTTTAGGTTTTATAGGTGCTAAAGATGGCACTTATGAAATTTTTGTTATCGAGAGGGAATTAGATGTAGCTAAAAATTTTATAGAGGTAGTGTTGAAAAATGCAAATATTGATGCCAAAGTCAATGTATCTCAAAAAGATAATTTAATCATGGTTGATATTGAAGGCAAAGAAGCTGCAAGTTTAATTGGTAGAAGAGGGGAAACTTTAGATTCTATTCAATTTTTGACTGGATTAGCTCTTAATAAAATAAATAAAGATTCTCATACAAGAGTACTTGTAGATATAGAAAACTATAGGTCAAAACGAGAAGAATCTTTAATAAGATATGCTAATAAAGTTGCTAGAGAAGTAGCGAAAACAAGAAAAACTAAAAAATTAGATTATATGAATCCGTATGAGAGAAGAATAATACATTCAGCTCTTCAAAACGACAAGTATGTAATTACATATAGTGAAGGAACTGATCCATATAGAAGATTAGTAATTGAGTGTAAAAGATAAAATCAACCTCCTAAACATTAGGGGGTTTTATTTTTTAATCTTATTAAATTATTATGATTGGTTAAATATAAACCTATATGTAAAAAATTATAAATTAAGAGGTGATAAATTTGTTTATAGATGATACAATTGCAGCAATAGCTACAGCACCTGGAGAAGGTGGTATAGGTATACTTAGAATAAGTGGAGAAAAAGCTTTGAAGGTTGCAGAAGAAATCTTTAAGCCTATATCAGGAAAGAGTATTGAAGAATACAATAAGAGAACATTAATATATGGAAATATAGTAGATGATGAGAATATAATTGATGAAGTTTTATTGGCATATATGAAAGGACCAAACTCATATACAGGAGAAGACGTTATAGAAATCAATTGTCATGGTGGATTTATTTCAGTGAAGAAAATCTTAGAACTAATATTATCCAAAGATGTTAGATTAGCAGAGGCTGGTGAGTTCACTAAAAGAGCATTTTTAAATGGAAGAATAGATTTATCTCAAGCAGAGGCTGTGATTGATGTTATAAAAGCCAAAACTGATATAGCTCATGAAGTTGCTCAAAATCAATTAGAGGGGTCTTTATCAAAAAAGATAAGAGAATTGAGAGATAAAGTCACTGAGATATTAGCTCATGTAGAAGTTGCTATAGATTACCCGGAGGAAGATATTGAACACATAACGTATCAAACTCTTAAAGAAAAAACTGATGAACTTAAAAAAGAAATTAAAAAATTATATGATACAGCTGAAAGTGGAAAAATACTTAGAGAAGGTTTAAAGACAGTAATTGTTGGGAAACCAAATGTAGGTAAATCTTCTCTGCTTAACTCTATTTTAGGAGAGAATAGAGCAATAGTTACTGATATACCAGGAACTACTAGAGATGTTATAGAAGAGTTTGTAAATATAAAAGGTATACCTTTAAAAATTGTTGATACAGCAGGTATAAGAGATACTGACGATATCGTTGAAAAAATAGGTGTTGAAAAGTCTAAAGAATCATTTACTAGTGCAGATTTGATTATAATGGTTTTAGATTCATCTAGAAAGCTGTCAGAAGAAGATATAGAGATATTAGAAAAGCTTAAGAATAAACAAACAATAGTGCTGTTAAATAAGAGTGATTTGAAACAGGAGATTGAAGAAGAAAAAATACTTAAATATGTAGAAAATAATAGTATAATAAAAATATCAGCTTTACAGCAAGAAGGAATAGAAGAATTACAAGATAAAATAGAGTCTATGGTATATAAAGGTAGTATTAAAAATAATTCTAGTTTAGTAGTAACAAATTCAAGACATAAAGATGCACTTAGTAAAGCATATAAATCTGCAACAGATGCTTTAATTGCTTTGGAACAAAGTATGCCATTTGACTTTGTAGAAGTTGATTTAAAAAATATATGGGACTATCTTGGATATATTAATGGTGATACAGTAACAGAGGATTTACTAGATAATATATTCCACAACTTCTGTATTGGTAAGTAATGTAAAAAAGTAAATTTGTTTTTTATTATAGAGATTTTAAAAAAATCAACAGTGTTTCTCATGAAACATTAATTTTAAAAAGAAAGGAATTATAAATGATAAAGTTTGAAGCAGGAAAATATGATGTGATAGTGGTCGGAGCAGGACATGCTGGATGTGAAGCTGCTTTGGCTACTGCAAGAATGGGATATAAAACTTTGATAATAACAATGTCTTTGGATTCTATAGCATTAATGCCTTGCAATCCATCTATTGGTGGAACTGGTAAAGGTCAATTAGTTAAAGAGATAGACGCCTTAGGTGGTCAAATGGGATTGAATATAGACAAGACATATATACAAAGTAGAATGTTAAATACTGCCAAAGGTCCAGCAGTTCACTCTTTAAGAGCACAAGCAGATAAATTTAAATATCATGAAGAAATGAAAAAAACATTAGAAGATGAACCAAATCTTGATATAGCTATGGATGAAGTTGTAGAAATACTGCATGAAGGAAATGTTGTAATAGGAGTTGGAACTAAACTAGGATGTTCATTTAAATCTAAAGCTGTAATATTGGCTACTGGAGTTTATCTGAATTCAAAAATATACATGGGTGAGGTCTCATTTTATGAAGGACCTAATGCATTGGGATATGCAAAATACCTTACAGATAGCTTAGTTGAGCTTGGTCTTAGAATGAGAAGATTTAAGACAGGAACTCCAGCAAGAGTTCATAGAGATAGTATAGACTTCTCTGTAATGTCTTTACAAGAAGGAGATGAAAAAGTAACTCCTTTCTCATTTATGAATGAAAATATAGAGAAAGAGCAAGAGCCTTGTTATTTAACAAGAACTACAGAAGATACTCAAAAAGTTATAATGGATAATTTAAAAAGGTCTGCTATGTATAGTGGAGTGATAGAGAGCACTGGCCCAAGATATTGTCCTTCTATAGAAGATAAAGTAGTAAGATTTAGTGATAAAACATCACATCAATTATTTATAGAACCAGAAGGGTTAAATACTAAGGAAATGTATATACAAGGAATTTCAACTAGTTTACCTTTTGAAGTTCAATTAGATATGTACAAAACTATAAAAGGGCTTGAAAATTGTAAGATAATGAGACCTGCATATGCTATTGAATATGATTGTGTTGACCCAACACAACTAAAAATAAGTTTGGAAATAAAGGGAGTTGAGAATTTATTTAGTGCAGGACAGTTTAATGGGACTTCTGGATATGAAGAAGCAGCAGCTCAAGGGCTTATGGCTGGCATAAATGCAGTTAGAAAGATAGAAGGAAAAGAGCCTTTTGTATTAGACCGTTCAGAAGCATATATAGGTGTTTTATTAGATGACCTTGTTACTAAAGGGACTAACGAACCTTACAGAATGATGACATCAAGAGCAGAATATCGACTATATTTAAGACAAGATAATGCAGATATGAGATTAACTCAAAAAGGTTATGATATAGGGTTAGTTAAAAAAGATAGATATGAAAGATTCATAAATAAAAAGGCTGCTGTAGAGAAAGAATTTGAAAGATTAAAAAATGAAAGAGTTACACCAAAAGAAGTAAATAGTCTGCTAGAAGAAAAGGGAGCAACCCCAATAAAGGTTGGAATATCTCTATATGAATTTTTAAAGAGACCAGAGGTTACTTACGAATTGCTTGAAGAATTAGGAAAAGGTGCTGGTGAAGATGTTTCAAGAGAAGTTAAAGAGCAATGTGCAATAATAACTAAATATGAAGGTTATATAGAAAAACAATTGAAACAAATAGACCAATTTAAAAAACTTGAGAATAAAAAGCTGGACGAGAAAATAAATTATTCATCTATAGAAGGTCTTAGATTAGAGGCTAGACAGAAATTGGACGATATAAAACCTATTTCAATAGGTCAAGCATCTCGTATATCTGGTGTTTCCCCAGCTGATATATCAGTTTTGCTTGTATACCTAGAACAAGCCAGAAGAACCAGAGGTGGAAAAAGTGAATAATATAGAACTTCTGAAAAATGGGATTGAAAGTTTTAATATAGATACGAATGATAGTATGTTAGAAAAATTTAAAATCTATAGAGAGATATTAGTTGACTGGAATAAAAAGATGAATCTTACTGGAATAGAGGATGAAAAAGAAGTATATATAAAGCATTTTTTAGATTCTATTTCAGCTGTAAAAAATGGGTATATAAAAAATGGTATATCTATAATAGATGTTGGCACAGGTGCTGGTTTTCCTGGAATACCATTGAGAATATGTATGGATAGCTTAGAACTTACTTTGTTGGATTCTTTAAATAAAAGAATAAACTTTTTAGAGGAAGTCAGTAGAGAATTAGAGTTAGATAATATCACATTTATACATGGAAGAGCTGAAGATTTTGGTAAAAATGAAAACTATAGAGAAAAGTATGATGTTGCTACAGCAAGAGCTGTTGCTGGATTACCAATTCTTATGGAATTTTGTGTACCATTTGTAAAAGTTGGAGGATATTTTATTTGCTTGAAAGGTCCAAATGCTAATTTAGAATTAGAAGAATCACAAAAAGCTATTGACGTTTTAGGATTGGAGTTTATTGAAAAAATAGATGTAGAATTACCAGAGATAGATTTAAATCATAATATATTAGTTTTTAAAAAAATAAAGGAAACACCAGTTAAGTACCCTAGAAAAGCTGGTAAACCGGCTAAAAATCCTATTAAGTAATTGAAAAATTATTAGAGGTAAGCTTAATTATTTCTCAGGAAATAATTAAGCTTACCTCAAAAAAAACAAAAATAAAGGAATTATTAAAGTAGATGCAGAAATAAATTTGTATGTACATATAGAGAACAAAAATAATTTATATCTAAAATAAGAGAGGTATGTTATGGAAGATAAAAGAGTTATGGAGATACCTATAGAAGATGTAGTTCCAAATCCATATCAACCAAGAAAAATATTTTCACAAGTTTCATTGGAGGAATTGAGCAATTCTATAAAGGTATATGGTATAATTCAACCTATAACAGTTAGAGCAAAAGGTGGAAAATATGAGCTAATTGCAGGAGAAAGAAGATTAAGAGCAGCTAAATTAGCAGAGCTTAAAACTATACCAGCAATTATAAATAATATGAACGATGAATCTTCTGCTGTTCTAGCGTTATTAGAAAATTTGCAACGAGAAGACTTAAATTTCATTGAAGAAGCAATCGGTTATGAAAACTTAATAAAAGAACATGCTTTTACTCAACAGCAATTAGCGGAAAAATTGGGCAAAAATCAATCTACTGTAGCAAATAAGCTTAGAATATTAAAGCTTCCAAACGATATAAAAATGAAGCTGATAGAGAATAATTTAACAGAAAGGCATGCTAGAGCATTTCTTAAACTACCAAGTGAAGATTTAATGCAAAGTGTACTGGACAAAGTTATAAAAAATGAATTGACTGTTAAAAAAACAGAAAAATTGATACAAGATATATTAGAAGAAGCTAAAGTTCAAGAAGAGCCTGATAAAAAACAGAATATAAAGGGTGCTATGAGTATAAGAATTTACATAAATACTATAAAGCAGGCCTTTGATGCTATATCAAATACAGGAATTGATGCTAAGTATAATGAAATAGATAAGGGAGATTATATGGAGGTTGTTGTAAAAATCCCTAAAAAATAGAGATTACTGCTTATCAGTAATCTTTTTTTGTAATATAAGCCTTGTAATATAAATTGATTTATAGACATTATTTATAATTAAAAAACACCTATTCAACATTTAAAATTAATTTAATTCTTAAAGGGGGGAACATCATGGGCAAAGTTATAGCTGTATTCAATCAAAAGGGTGGAGTCGGGAAAACTACAACAAATGTAAATTTAAGTGCTAGTTTAGGAACTTTAGGAAAGAAAATATTAGTATTAGATTTAGACCCACAAGGAAATACAACCAGTGGATATGGTATTAATAAAAATGAAGTAGAAAATACAATCTATGAAATTATGTTAGATGGGTTACATATTAAAGAAGCAATAATAAGTACTGAATTTGAAAATGTGGATGTAGTTCCATCAGCTACTGAACTATCAGGTGCAGAGATAGAGCTTACATCTAAAACTAACAGAGAGTATATTTTAAAAAATTCCATAAAAGCAGTAATAGATGAATATGATTATATATTTTTAGATTGTCCACCCTCACTTGGGATGCTTACAATAAATTGTTTAACTGCTGTAGATAGTGTTTTGATTCCAATACAATGTGAATATTATGCTTTAGAAGGTGTTAGTCAATTGATGGAGACTATAAAATTAGTAAAATCAAGATTAAATGCTGACATAGAGATTCAAGGTGTTGTTTTAAGTATGTTTGATGGAAGAGCTAATCTATCAATACAAGTAGTTGAAGAAGTTAAGAAATATTTTAAAGGAAGTGTATATACAACTCTAATTCCAAGAAATGTAAGACTTGCAGAAGCTCCAAGTCATGGTAAACCTGTAATTTATTATGATAAAAGATGTAGAGGGTCTGTAGCTTATTTGGAACTAGCAGAAGAATTTATAGATTTAGAAGAGGAGGAATGGTAGTATGGAAAATAAGTCTAGAAGAAGTAATAGATTAGGTAGAGGTCTTAGTGCGTTGATACCAGAAATTAAAGGAGAAACTTCAGAAAAAGAAATAGTCAACATAGATATAGACAAAATATATCCAAACGAAGTTCAACCTAGAAAGCAGTTTGATGAAGAAAAGATAAAAGTACTTTCTGATTCTATAAAAAATTATGGTGTTTTACAACCGATAGTGGTTAAAATTGATGAAAATGATAAATATATGATAATAGCTGGAGAAAGAAGATTCAGAGCATCAAAACTTGCAAATAAAAATCAAATACCTGCTATAATTAAAGATATAGATATGAAAGATGTAATGGAGATAGCCTTAATTGAAAACTTACAGAGGGAAGATTTAAACTCAATAGAAGAGGCTCTAGCATATAAGAGCTTAATAGAGCATTACAATGTAACTCAAGAAGAAATATCAGAAGCCGTTGGTAAAAGTAGACCTCATATAACTAATACACTAAGACTTTTAAACCTTGGACAAGATGTTATAGAGATGATAGATAGTGGTAGAATTACGGCAGGTCATGGAAAGGCTTTATTAAGGATTGTAGATAAAGATTTACAATTACAAATAGCAAAAAAAATAGAAGAAGAAGAACTTTCTGTAAGAGAAGTCGAAAATATAGCTAAAAAGATATCTGAAAATAAAGAAGAAGTACCAAAAAAATCTAAGCCTAAAGATGTATTTATATTAGACGTAGAAGATAAACTTAGAAATATCTTTGGAACAAAAGTGAATATTTCTAAAGGAAAGAAAAAAGGTAAAATAGAGATAGAATACTATAATGATGACGACTTAAACAGTATTGTATCAATGCTTCTTGAATAGAACAAAAATATAAAACAGAGAGGAATATTGTTATGATTTATTTAGATAATGCTGCAACTACGTATCCAAAACCTGAAAGAGTGTATGATGCTGTTTTAAATTGTATGAAAAACTATTGTGCAAATCCAGGTAGAGCAGGGCATAAACTTGCTATGAGAGCTGCTAGGGAAATATATGATGCAAGAGAGAATATAGCTAAGTTGTTCAATGTTAGTAATCCTATGAATATAGTATTTACATCTAATGCAACAGATTCTCTAAATTTAGCAATAAAAGGTGTATTACAAGAAGGAGACCACGTAATAACAACGTCTATGGAGCATAATTCAGTAATAAGACCTATAAAAGCATTGGAAAAAAAAGGTGTTGAGAATACTGTAGTAAAATGCGACTATGAGGGTTTTCTAGATTATGAAGACTTAGAAAAATCAATAAAAAAGAATACTAAATTGATTGTAACAACACATGCATCTAATGTATGTGGAACTTTAATCGATATAAAAAAGGTTGGAGAAATAGCTAAAAAACATAAGATACTGTTTTTAGTAGATGCATCACAAACAGCAGGTGTTTATGATATAGATGTAAATGAATGTAATATAGATATGTTGGCAATGCCAGGTCATAAATGCTTATTTGGGCCTCAAGGAACAGGTATATTATATGTAAGAGAAGGACTAAATTTAAATATCTTAAAAGAAGGTGGAACAGGTAGTAAGTCAGAAGAAATGATTCAACCAGAATTGTTCCCAGATAAATATGAATCAGGAACTCATAATACTCCAGGCATAGCAGGTCTTAATCAAGGTATATTATTTATATTTGAAAGAGGAATCAACAATATAAGACAACATGAAGAAGAATTATGTCAATATATGATAGACAAGTTAGAGGAAGTACCAGATATAAAGATATATGGACCAAAAGATAGTAAAAAAAGAGCATCAGTAATAGCTCTAAATATAGGAAATATGGATTCTGGAGAGGTTACTTTTTTATTAGATAGTGATTATAATATAGCTACTAGATCAGGAATACACTGTTCTCCACTAGCACATACTACTTTAGGTACCTTAAAGCAAGGTGCAGTGAGATTTAGTATAGGATATTTCAATACAAAAGATGAAATAGATAAAGCAGTGGAAGCTTTGAAGAAAATTTCAAAAAATAAATAGTATGGAGTTTAATAATATATAGAAATAAAAAATGGGGATGTATCAAAATAAAGATTTGAATCATCTCCTTTTTTATACAAAAAAGAAAAGGGGTTCCTAAGAACCTCTTTTCTTTTTGATAATTGTTTTAAGAAGTTACTTTAAGTAATCCCCTTCTTCAAGAACTATATGACCACTTTCATAATTAGAGCCATCAACCGTAATTTTTATTTGTTCAACATTCATATTTTTTATGTAAGTACGAGCAACTGAATCAAGCATTAAAGTTTCTGCATCACTACCTAAATTTGATTTTGTAAAATCAGAGCTAACGTCTAATATACCAGTTTTTACACCATTAATGTCTTTTGTAGTAAATGAATTTAATTTTGCAGATTCTGGAACAACTTTAAGTTTTTGAAGTTCTTCAAATAGAATGTTTTCATCAATTTTGCTTAAATCAACCTTATTTTCAATTAAATCTGTCTTGTCTACATCAAAAGAGTAAATAGTAACCGATTGAGTTTTAGTTTCTTCTTTTGGAGTAGATGTAGTTTTTTTGTTAGGAACCTCTTTTTCAGTGTTGTTTTCTTCTTTTGTTTGTTCAACATTTGTATTGCTCTTAGTTTCTTTTTTAGATGTATCATTTCCATTTTGAGCATTAGTACAACCAACTGCAAATATAGATATAGATAATATACTTAACACTAACATTATTTTCTTATTTTTCATAAAAATTTCTCCCCTCTTAAAAACTATTCTTATATATAATTATAGTCGTTATGAGCAAATATATGAATACAAAATAGTAACAAATTTAAAAAATGATTTATTTAAATTAATTAAATTCAAAATAAACTAAATTTTAGTCATTTTTATGGGAAATCATTTAATGTACACAGAAAATATTGTAAAATAAAAGTAGTGTTTTTAAAATAAATATAAGTTATAATTATATTATAAAAAAATGTCTTCAAAAGGTGGGAATAGTATGGAAATTTTGAGCTTAGGAGAAAAGATTAAAAAATTAAGAAAAGAAAAAAACATGACATTAAAAGAATTAGCTGGAGATAGGATAACAGCAGCACAAATAAGCCATATAGAGAGGGATAAATCTCATACTAGTTATGAACTGTTGGAATATCTAGGCGATAAGCTAGATGTAAGTGTAGAATACTTGTTAGAGACTAAAGAGATGCAGTCAAAAAAGATAACTGATAATTTAATACTACAGAGCGAAATTTATATAAAAGAAAATGAGTTAAACAAGGCTGAGACCCAAATAAAAGAAGTTTTAGATATATGTAAGAGATACGATTTAATGGAGAACTATGGCAGATGTAATTATTTAATGGCTAATATCAATTTGAAAAAATCTAATTATAATGATGCTATAGAAAACTTTGAGAAGGCATTATACTTCTTTATAAAAAATAGTGATAGTGAAAATATACTTAAGTGTTATTTAAACATAGGAAAAATATACATGCAGGAAAACTTTTATAAAGGTGCAATAAGTCACTTTAATTTTGCAGAGGAAATTTTATTAGAGAATAAGTTTGAGGATGTTAACATATACAAGGAACTATATAGTAAGATGGCATATTGTTACATAAAATTAGATAATCCAAATATGTCACTGAAATACATAGATAAGATAAATGAAATAGATAATAAAAATGATAGAAAAGAAGATGTTGATATTTTGGTGTTAAAAGCAAGTAATATGCTTGAGATTGGAAAATATGAAGAATCAAAAGATTACTTCAAAAAAGCATTAAAAATACTTGAAAATGAAGATAATAAAACTGGATTAGCAAATGTGTATTTAACAATTTGTGACGTTTACAGAAAAATAGGTGAAACAGATAGGGTACTTGAATATTCACAAAAGGTATATGACATAAAGAAAAATGATGAAGACGAATATATGATGTCAGGATTATTTAAGATAATAGAAGCATATATAGATAAAGAAGACTATGATTTGGCTAGAAAATATTGTAAGATAGCTTTAGCTTCATCAATAAAAAATAAAAATAAGTTCAATGAATATAAAGTATTAAGATTCTATGCTAATATGTATAAAAATCAAAATGAAATTACTCTTGCAATTGAGTATTTAATTAAATGCATAAAAATAGTATCAGATTTAGGTAACAATAGAATATTGGCCAATTTATATATAGACTTAGGTCAATTATATTCAAATATATCAAAAGAAAAAGAGCTAGAATATTATCAAAAAGGTGTATTTATGTATAAAAATTTAGAAATAATGTAAGATAAATAAACCTATAAGGGTATAGAAACAATCTATAACAAGCAAGATAATATCTATGATACAATGTAAATTGTATGAATATTTTTAAGGAGATGAATCAGACAATGAGTATAAAAATAGATGCTAGAGGGCTTGCTTGTCCTAAACCAGTTATAAATACAAAAAGAGAATTGGATAACCTAGAAGAAGGTGTTGTAGTTACAATAGTTGACAATGAAACAGCTAAGGAGAATATATTAAAACTTGCTAAATCTTTAAGTTGTGAAGCAAATATTGTTGACGAAAAAGAGAATTTTATATCTATAGAAATTAGAAAAGGTAAAAATATACTAGATAAACAAAATGTTGTAGATAATAAAGAAAGCGAATTAGACAATACATGTATATTTATATCTTCAGATAAGATGGGACTTGGAAATGATGAATTAGGAAAAGTGTTAATAAAAGGATTTATATATACATTAACAGAATCTAAACCTTATCCTAAGTATATACTTTTAGTTAATGGAGGAGTAAAATTAAGTGCTGAAAATGAAGAAACTATAGAAAATCTAAAAATACTTGAGAAGATGGGTGTAGAAGTTTTATCTTGTGGTACTTGTTTAGATTATTATAATTTAAAAGACAAATTACAAGTGGGTACGGTTACAAATATGTATACTATAGTTGAGACATTAAAGAATGCATCAAATACCATTTCTATATAATGTATGTTTGTTTAATAATATAAAACTAATAATAAAGATTAACTCAAATAGATAGTCAGAAAGGATTAAGTAATGAATCAAATGTATATAGTGTCATTTAATTCGACACATCATGCGATAAGATCAGAAAAGTTATTTGGTAAAAATAGTCTAAAAGTAATGGTTCTTCCAACACCAAGAGAAATAACAGCAAGTTGTGGAATATCAATTAAATTTTCTTTTGAAGATATGGAAAAGATAAAAAATATTTTAGTTGAAAATAATGTAGATATAAAAGGAATTTATTGTATAAGTAAATTAGAAAATGGCTCAAAAGAAGTAGAGAAGTTAGATTAGGAGGCTAATTATTTATGCCAATGGATTTAAAAATAGGAGATATTGTTGAATTAAAAAAGCAACATGCATGTGGGTGTAAAGAATTTGAAATCATAAGAACTGGAATGGATATAAAGATAAAATGTATCAAATGTTCAAGGCTAATAATGCTTGATAGAGAGACCTTAGAAAAGAGAATAAAAAAGCTAATAAAAAAGTGATAAAAATTTAACATTTAAAAATGTCAAATACCGTATATTAATATCCAAAATTTTGGTATAATAAAAAATGAAGAAAACATTTTCATGGGGGTGCTTTAATTATGGCAGTTAAATATGCGAAAAGAATGCAAGGTTTACAAGGATCAGAGATACGTGAGCTTTTAAAACTTACTCAACAACCACAAATAATATCTTTTGCTGGTGGAATGCCGGCTCCAGAGTTATTTCCAGTTGAGGAAATGAAAAAAGTATCAGTTGCAGTGCTTGAAGAAAATGGAAGATCAGCTATGCAATATACTACAACAGAAGGATATGAACCATTAAGAGAAAAAATAGCAGCTAGAATGAATGAGAAAAATAAAACTAATGTAAACAAAGATGATATATTAGTTACAAGTGGTTCTCAACAAGGTCTAGATTTTGCAGGAAAAGTATTTATTGATGAGGGTGATGTAATTTTATGTGAAAGCCCATCTTACATAGGAGCTATAAACGCATTTAAATCTTACCAACCTAAATTCATAGATGTTCCAACAGATGCTGATGGAATGATAATGGAAGAATTAGAAAAAATACTAGAAACAACTGATAGAATAAAAATGATTTACGTAATACCTGACTTCCAAAATCCAACAGGAAGAACTTGGCCACTTGAAAGACGTAAAAAATTCATGGAAATAGTAAATAAATTTGAAATACCAGTAATAGAAGATAATCCATATGGAGATTTAAGATTTGAAGGAGAGACTTTACCATCTTTAAAATCAATGGATACAAAAGGATTGGTAATATTCTTAGGAACTTTCTCTAAAATATTCTGTCCAGGATACAGATTAGGATGGACTTGTGCTTCTCCAGAAATATTATCTAAATTTAACTTTGCAAAACAAGGTGCAGACTTACAAGCATCAACTATATCTCAAATGGAAGTAAGTAAATTTATGGATATGTATGACTTAGATGCGCATGTTGACAAAATAAAAGCAGTTTATGTTAAACGTAGAGATGTAATGCTTAAGACTATGGAAGAAGAATTCCCAGAAGGATTAGTATTTACTCATCCAGAAGGTGGATTATTTACATGGGTAGAGCTTCCAAGTAATTTAAATGCTAAAGAATTAATGCCAAAATGCCTAGATAAGAATGTTGCTTATGTTGCTGGAGGAGGATTCTTCCCTAATGGTGGTAGAGAAAATACTTTCAGACTTAATTATTCAAATATGCCAGAAGAAAAGATAATAGAAGGTATAAAAAATATAGCAGCTGTATTAAAAGAGGCTATGGGTGTAGAAGCTTAATTAAAAATAATAACTTATATAGATATATTACAAGGGATGGCTGTTGCCATCCCTTGTTAATTTAAGAATATATAATTTATCTTATACTAAACTTTGTCCAAAATTTAAATTGACAGAAATAAGAATAAATGATAAAATATGTAGGTATGAGATTTTAGTCTCATTTCTCTGCTCTAAGAGTGTAGAGCCGTTAAGTCCAAAGGGAGGTGAATTATAGTGAGAAATTATGAATTAGTTTATGTGGTAAAGCCAAACTCTGATGAAGAAATAAGAGAGGCTATACTAAACAAAGTTAAGGAAGTTGTTGCAACTGACGGAGAAATAGTTAAAGTTGATACTTGGGGAACTAAAAAATTAGCTTATCCAATAGCTAAGTTTACAGAAGGTTTCTATGTATTAGTTAACTTCAAATCAGCAGTAGACGTTCCTAAAGAGATAGACAGAAACTTAAAGATAAATGAAAACGTAATAAGACACATGATAGTTGTTGCTTAATAACTGGTTTTATTATAAAAAATAGGTGGTGTTTTTATGAATCAAGTTGTATTAGTGGGAAGATTGACTAGAGACCCTGAATTAAGATACATCCCAGGTACAGGAACACCAGTGGCATCCTTTACAATAGCCATTGATAGAGACTATGTAAAAAAAGATGGATCTAAAGAAACTGATTTTATACCTGTTGAAGTAATGGGGAAATCTGCTGAGTTTTGTGCTAATTACATAACTAAAGGTAGATTAGTTGCACTTCAAGGATCTATAAGAGTAGACAATTATCAGACACAATCAGGTGAAAAGAGAACTTTTACAAAAGTAAGTACTAGATCAGTACAAGCTTTGGATAGTAAGAATAAATCGGAAAATTCATATAGAGAGAGTGCTCCAGCTTTTGAGCCAAGCTTTGAACCTCAAGGTTTAGACCCACAAGGTTTCCAAGCTATAGATGATGACGATATACCATTTTAAAAAGGAGGGAAAAAAGTCATGATGAATAAAAAAAGACGTAAGAAAAAAAGAGTTTGTCAATTTTGTGCTGACAAAAACGCTAAAATAGATTACAAAAGTACTCAAAGATTACAAAAGTATATAACTGAAAGAGGAAAGATATTACCAAGAAGAATATCTGGAACTTGTGCTAAGCATCAAAGAGAATTAACAGTTGCTATAAAAAGAGCGAGAAATATAGCACTTTTACCATATACATTAGACTAAAAAAATGAGCCTTGTGCTCATTTTTTATTGTATGCATTTATATATCTAATGAGGCGAGCTATAAAGCTCGTTTTTTTGTTTATATACTTAAATATATTATTATTTATGATATAATATTATATATTAAGGAGGGTTGTAAACGTGAAAATAGATAAAGGTTCTGAGATAACTAGAAACATAAAGATAATAGAGTGGATGAAAACAGAAATATTAATGAGTGTAAGTGATTTGTTTAATTTATTGTTTAAAGGGGTAAAACCATTAGATGAAGCAATTCAAGATACTTTAGCAAATATAATAATGATAACATATCTCTTAGCAAAGAGATTAGGAATTAGTTTTAGAGACGTGGATTATAAAGTCAAAGAAAAAATAAAAATTGGTATAGATGAGGAACATAGCGTTGAAAGATGGTATGGAGATTTATCTAATTTAAAAAAACATATGGATAATAGGGAGTGATATTAAATTGAATAATAAAATTAGACTATCTAAAGCAATTTCTATAATAGTTTTAGCTATAATAATCGCTTTAGTAATAGCCTATATTCCAATGCTAGGAATGTTTAGTATATTAGCAGCTGTTCCATATGTAATTATAGGTGCTATTACTGATAGAAAGTATTCTTTTATATCTATTTTAATTACATTTTGCGTACTTGCTCTATTTGCAGACATTTCTTATGCATTAAATATATGTATAATGTATTCTTTACCAGGTATAGCAATAGGAAAGATGTTAAAGAGAAGTTTTGAACAAGAGGATAGTAATAAATTTGAACCAATATATGGTGGAACTATAATATTTGTACTTTCAATGCTTGTATATTTTTTTGTATTAAAGATATTTTTAAATGTAAATCTATTAGATGAAGCTTCTAAGATGATAACAGAAGTTGTAAATATTCAAAAAAATAGTTTTTCTGCAACTGAGCTTAAAGTGTTTGATAAAATGAAGCCAGATGAGATTGTAAGTTATTTTACAAATATGCTACCAATGATGTTATTTTTACAAGGGTTGTTATCAGCATTTGTAACATATTATTTAAGTGTATTTTTTATTAAAAGAATTACAAAGATGAATATAAGATTTCCTAAATTTGCTGACTTTTATTTACCAGGAAATGCTATACTCACAACATTCTTACTTTATTTGTTAGTATTATTTATTCAAATTATTGGTTCAAAACTATATACAGAATTAATAATGACTAATTTACAGCTAGTTTTTAATTTAATGTTTGTAATTCAAGGTATAGCAGTTTGTATTTATTTTTTAAAGAAATGGATAAGACAAGGACCAAATAAAATTATGTTTCTTTCAGGGATAATTTTATGTTTATTTGGATTTATGGGAATATCTTTTGTTGGTATGGTAGATAGTATAATTGACTTTAGAAAGGTAAGAAGTTATAAATCCACTTAGGAGGATAGAAATGAGTAATAAACAAACCTTTAAATTAAATATGCCAGAAATAAATTTATATATAATTGTTATTGGTATTTCTAGTATAATTTTGCTTTATTACAACTTGTATGTAGGGTGTTTATTTTTCTGTATTTTTGTATATATGGTTTTTCACAACTGGAGAACAACTAATATCAGACGTCATGAATGGACAGAGTATATTCAAAATTTATCTTTAGATATAGATGAAACAACTAAAAAAGCTATAATAAATCTTCCAATACCACTATGTATATTAGAATTTGATGGAAATATATCCTGGTATAATGGAAAGTTTTATGATATGATTGGTCAAAAAGATTTACTGGATAAAAATATAGAAGACATAGTTAAAAATCTTAATTTAAGAAAAGTATTAAATGAAAATAAAGAGATGTACACAGAAATAAACTACAAAGAAAAAGAATATACAATAATTTATAATGTTATAAAAAATGACCAAGAAAAGAATCCTAAATATTTGATGATATTATACTGGATAGACAAGACTGAATATTTAAAAGTAAAACAAGATTATGATGATGAAAAAAATGCAATGATGCTAATACAAGTAGATGGATATGATGAAGTATTAAAAAGTGCAGCAGAAGATAAGAGGGCTTTAATTAATGTTGAAGTAGAAAAAATACTTTCTGCTTTAGAATTAAATTCAAATGGTGCATTGAGAAGAACTTCAAAAGATAAATTCTTCTTGGTGATGCATAAAAAAGAGTTAAAAAAATTGGAAGCTGAGAAGTTTTCTATTTTAGATACAATAAGACATATTGATTATGGAAATAATCTTCCTGTTACTATAAGTATAGGAATTGGTATAGATGGAGATACATTAAATGAGAACCTAAAGCTTGCTACAGGTGCTCTTGATTTAGCACTTGGTAGAGGTGGTGACCAGGCTGTTGTAAAAACAAAAGATAAATTTGTATTTTATGGAGGAAAATCTAAAGCTGTAGAAAAGAAAACCAAAGTAAAATCCAGATTAATAGGTCATGCTTTAAGAGAGGTCATACAACAAAGTGATCAAGTTTATATAATGGGACATAAATATCCAGATATGGATGCTATGGGAGCAGCAGTTGGAGTTTATGATATATGTAAATCCTGTAACAAAACCGCAAACATAGTTTTACAATCTGTAAATGAATCTATAGAAATATTTATAAATAAAATAAATGAAAATAGTTACTATAAGAAGTTGTTTATTGGAAAAGAGGAGGCTATTGACAACTGTACTAAAAATACATTAGTTGTAGTAGTTGATACTCATAGACCTAATTATACTGAATGTGAAGAACTGTTAAAGCTATCAGAGAAGGTAGTAGTTATAGACCATCATAGAAGAGGTGTTGAGTTCATAAATGATGCAGTACTTTTATTCCATGAGATATATGTATCTTCAACATGTGAAATGGTTACAGAGTTAGTTCAGTATATGGATGAAGATGTAACAATAAATAAACTTACAGCTGAAGGGCTTTTAGCAGGTATAAGTCTAGATACTAAAAACTTTGCATTTAAAACAGGTGTTAGGACTTTTGAAGCTGCTTCTTACCTTAGAAAAGTTGGAGCAGATACTATAGAGGTCAAGAAGTTCTTCAATTCTGATGTAAAAGACTTCATAATAAAAGCTGAAATAATTCAAAGTACTAAAATAATAAATAATAGAATATGTCTAGCATATTCAAGTACTGAAGTAGATAGTATAAATGTTATAATAGCTCAAACTGCTGATGAGTTACTAAACATCAAAGAAGTAGAAGCTTCCTTTGTATTAGGTGAAAAAGATGATACTATATTTGTAAGTGCTAGGTCTTTAGGACAAATAAATGTACATGTACTTATGGAAAAATTAGGAGGCGGGGGACATATAGATATAGCTGGAGCACAGTTAAAAAATGTTTCTCTAAAAGAAGCTTATAAGATGGTAAATAAAATAATAGAGGAGTATTTGGAGGAGGAAGAATAGATGAAAGTTATATTATTGAAAGACGTAAAAGGAACTGGTAAAAAGGGAGAAATGAAAGAAGTAAGTGATGGATATGCAAGAAATTTCTTATTTCCTAAAAAGATGGCTGTGCAAGCAGATAGTGTAGCAATAAAAGAGTTAAATGAAAAGAATAAATCTAAAGAAATAAAAGCACAAAAAGAGTATGAAGAAGCAGTTTTATTAGGTAAGCAAATGGAAGAAATTAATATAGAAATATATTCAAAAGCAGGGGAAGGTGGAAGATTATTTGGTTCAATAACTGCTAAAGAAATTGCTGAGCAATTAAAGAAACAAAAAGACATAGACGTAGATAAAAGAAAAATATTATTAGATGAGCCAATAAGAGCTTTAGGTTCAACTTTTGTAGAAATAAAAATACATCAAAAAGTAACTACTAAAATAAGAGTGGATGTAAAAGAAAAACAGTAATAACTAGAGGTGATTAAGATGGAAGATATGACGAGAATTCCTCCTCATAGTGTAGAATCTGAACAATCAATACTTGGTTCTATACTTCTAGATAAAGATGCTATAATAACGGTTACAGAAACTATAAAGCCTGATGACTTCTATAAAGAGGCTCACAAAATAATATATGAATGTATGATAACTTTAAGTAATAAAGGTGAGCCTATAGACCTGATAACATTGACAGAAGAGCTAAGAAAACAAGGGCATCTTAATGATATTGGAGGAATCAGTTATATTACAAGTCTTTCTACTATAGTACCGACGACTTCAAACGTAAAATACTATGCTGACATAGTAAAAGAAAAGTCTGTACTTAGAAAGCTTATAAAAGCTTCTAATGAAATAATAAATCTAGGATATAGTGGAGCAACTAAGATTGAAGATGTTTTAGAACAAGCTGAGAAGAGTATATTTGATATATCACAGGAGAAAACTAGTGATGATTTTAAATCTATAAACTTAGTTTTGATGGATGCCTATGATATGATAGAAAAATTATATACCAATAAGAGTGATGTTACTGGTATAACTACTGGTTTTAAAGATTTAAACAAAAAAATAAATGGTCTTCAAAGAACTGATTTAATATTAATTGCAGCTAGACCAGCAATGGGTAAAACTGCTTTTTCTTTAAACTTAGTTCAAAATGCAGCCTTAAAAGGTGATGCTTCTGTAGCTGTATTTAGTTTAGAGATGTCTAAGGAACAATTAGTACAACGTATGTTATCTTCACAGTCTAGTGTAGAATTAAAAAAAATAAAGACTGGAACACTTAATGATAATGACTGGCCTAGAATTATAGATGCTATGGCAGTGTTATCAGATGCAAAAATACACATAGATGATACTCCTGGTATAAAAATATCAGAACTAAGGTCAAAGTGTAGAAAGTTAAAAATAGAAAAAGGACTAGATTTAGTGCTTATTGATTATCTTCAACTTATGGAAGGTGAAGGTAATAATGAGAGTAGACAACAAGAGATATCTAAAATATCAAGGTCATTAAAGGTACTAGCAAAAGAACTAAACTGTCCTGTGGTAGCATTATCTCAGCTATCACGTGCACCAGAACAAAGAGCAGACCATAGACCTATGTTATCTGACTTAAGAGAATCTGGAGCAATAGAGCAGGATGCAGATATAGTCATGTTTCTATATAGAGACGAATATTATCATGCTGATTCTGAAAGTAAAAATATAGGAGAAGTAATAATATCAAAAAATAGACATGGTGAAACTGGCTCTGTGGAACTTGTTTGGCTTGGTGAAGTTCAAAGATTTGGGGATAAGTTGAGAGACCTATAATCTAACTAATATCCACAGAACATCCTTTCTTTCTACAGGAAAAATGTGGATACATGTCACTAAATATGGCTAAACATTGAAATTTAGCTAAAAAATTATCCACATTATCCACAGATGGCCTGTTGATAAGTGTGAATAAGTAGATAAAGCAAGCTTTTGGCTTGCTTTATCTGTGTATAAATATTAATTATTAGGAGGAATAATATGGAAAAAATAAGCTTAAAATATATATATCCCAATATAATTAAAGTACTTGATGAAATAAACTTATTTAGAGTAATTGATAGTAATTTAAGAGAATCTATTGTTGTTTATGCTAATAATGTGGATAATCAATATTATATAAACATGACTAATACAAACTTTGGAAACATAATTAACATATGTAAATTAGAAAAACTTTTAGATGTGGATAAATTTATGGAAAAAATTATAAAATCTGAAAAAGAAATAATAGAGAAAGAAGAATTTTCAAAAATAGAAGAATATATGTTAAATATTGGAGAATGCTAAAAAAGTTGAAAAAAATACGAATATTTGATAGAATAAGTAAGTAAAGTGTTCGAGAGTATATAAAATATAGAGGTGAATTACATGAAAACAGTTGCAATTGTTGGTTCTCAATGGGGAGATGAAGGTAAAGGTAAAGTTATAGATTATCTTGCTACTCAAGCAGATGTAGTAGTAAGAGGGCAAGGTGGAAACAATGCAGGACATACATTAGTTGTAGAAGGTAAAAAATACGCACTACATTTAATTCCATCTGGAGTTTTAAATCCAAATACAGTAAATATAATCGGAAATGGAATAGTGTTTGACCCTAAAGGATTTTTAGAAGAATTGGAAATGTTTAAAGCGGATAATATAAGTACAGAAAATATAAAAATAAGTGATAGAGCACATGTCATATTCCCATATCATAAAGAACTAGATGCATTGTCAGAAGAAGCCAGAGGAGATTTAAAGATAGGTACAACAAAAAAAGGTATTGGACCTTGTTATATGGATAAAACAGAGAGATCTGGAATTAGAATATGTGACTTAATGGATAAAGAGAAATTCGCTATAAAATTAAAAGCTCAAATAGATGCTAAAAATGAAATAGTTAAAAATATATATGGAAAAGAAGAATTGTTTGATTTTGAAACTATATATAATGAATATGTGGGATACGCAGAGCAAATAAGAAAATATGTGGCAGATACATCAGTTATTGTATATGATGCAATAAAAGCAGGTAAAAAAGTATTATTTGAAGGAGCACAAGGGACTTTATTAGATTTAGATTTAGGAACTTATCCATTTGTTACATCCTCTCATCCAACATCTGGCGGATTTGCGATTGGTGCAGGAATAGGACCAAATATGATAAAAGACGTTGTTGGTATTGTAAAGGCATATACTACAAGAGTTGGAGAAGGACCGTTTGTTACAGAGCAAATAAATGAAACTGGTGACAAAATAAGAGAACAAGGTCGTGAATTTGGAGTAACTACTGGTAGACCAAGAAGATGTGGATGGTTTGATGCAGTTATAGTTAAGTATGCTGCTAGAGTTAATGGATTGACTAGTATTTCATTTATGTTACTGGATGTCTTAACTGGATTTGATAAAATAAAAGTTTGTACATCTTACAAAATGGGTGATAAAATAATAACAGATTTTCCAGCTTCATTAGATGACTTAGCAAAATGTGAACCTGTATATGAAGAGTTAGATGGATGGAACGAAGATATAACTCAAGTAGATAATTTTGATAATCTTCCAGAAAATGCAAAGAAATATATAGCTAAAATAGAAGAGTTGGTCGGAGTAAGTGTAGACATGGTTTCTGTTGGTCCTAACAGAGCTCAAACAATAATAAGAAAAAATATATTTGCTTAATATTTTATTAAAAAAGTTAAATTTTGAATAATAAGGAAAGAGTATCTCAAGGTAATGATTGTAGTTATTAGAGATACTCTTTTGCATTAGATTTATATCAAATTTTTACTTACTTAAAATTTATGTATATTTTAAGTGTAATTAAAGTCATATTTCTGTATTCTAATTATATATTTTATTTAAAATATTTTGTTGAAAATAGACAACTCCAGAGTATTTTAATTATATACTAAAGAAATAAAAAAACTATTGACTAAAAATTATACAGCAGTTATAATATAATTTGTGAGTGAAAGAAAGTGAAAGAAACGACGAAAAAAGTCGAAAGAATGTGGTCTATTAGCTCAGTCGGTAGAGCACCTGACTTTTAATCAGGGTGTCCCGCGTTCGAGTCGCGGATAGATCACCAAAATATGGCTCGTTGGTCAAGAGGTTAAGACACCGCCCTTTCACGGCGGTAACAGGGGTTCAATTCCCCTACGAGTCACCAGTATGGGACTATAGCTCAGCTGGGAGAGCACCTGCCTTACAAGCAGGGGGTCACAGGTTCGAGCCCTGTTAGTCCCACCAAATTTTGAATTAGAGATAAAGATTAGATTATATGCTGGTGTGGCTCAACGGTAGAGCAGCTGACTTGTAATCAGCAGGTTGTAGGTTCGATTCCTATCACCAGCTCCACAAGGTACATAAATTTAAATTAATATAATTTTCTATGTTACAGGATACTTTTAAGTATCTTTTTTTAATTTCATTTTTTATTGTATGAAAAATGAAATTTAATTACAACAAAATATTTAATTATTTCTAACACTATAGTTTTAAAACTAAAATTTAGAATAATTATAGAAACGTATTGAATAATATAATAAATTTATAGTGCCAATAAATATAAATTACAAAGAACGTAAAAGATTTATTATATTGAGAATACATTAGATATGTAAATAGAAAAATAAAAAGGATAGCTTAATTTATGTAGTATAAGTTTTAAACAGAGAAGCAAGTTTGTTCTTACCTCTCTATTTAAAAATAAAAAAATGTTTTTTAAGGGCTAGTTTATTTGAATCTTTCCCATCTCAAATCATCTCCAGTAAATTCTAAAATTCTAAACTTATCTAAGATTCTAGAGAGAGTTCTTTGAGTATAAGTATTTCCTATCTGAGATGGTGTTAAGTTGGTTGAGATAATAATTTTTTTACCATCGACAAGTCTTGTATTTACAATATTGAAGATTTCTCCACTAGTAAAAGAATTATTAAGTTCAGTACCAAGGTCATCTATTATTAATAAATCACAATCAAACAAGTTTTTATAATTATCTTCACTTATCTGATTATTTGTGTCTCTCCTAAATTTATAATCTTCAAGAATATCTAAGATTCTGAAAGAAGTCTGGTAGATTACAACATTACCTTTATCCAACAAATCCTTTGCAATACAATTGCACATATATGTTTTTCCTAGTCCAGTAGAACCATAAAATAGTAGATTTTCATTATTATCTTTATTAAAATCATGAACAAAATTTTCGCAGATACTTAAATTATTTAGCATATTTTCTCTAGGAGATATTTCTCCATTAGAACCTTTCTTAGGAGAAAATATATTCAAGTTAAAATTCGAAAAATTTTCCTGACTTAAAATCCTGTCTAAATTAGACATCTTATAAGCTTCATTTACAATTTCTTGTTTAAGACAAGAACATTTTTCACCATTAGGTAAAAAACCTTTATCTTTACAAGAAGCACATTGAAACTTTATTTCCAAGTAATCAAGAGGTATATTATTTTCAGCTAAAAGTTTTTCTTTCTTTATTTTTAAGGATTCTATATTCTCTTTAGTCTTATTTACAATTTCATCTTTAGACTTAGGATTTAAAAGCACTATTTTAGCTAATCTAAGACCTATTTTAGAAATTTCATCATCTATAGATTTTATTTCAGGGATTCTATTATATACCTCATTTTTTCTATGTTCTAATAAGAGTTCATTGTTATCTCTTCTCTTATCGTATTTAGCAAGTATTTTTCTTATTTTATCCTCATTCATTTAATCACCTACTTAAACTTTTCTTTTTGACTTTTTTTAATAATCTCATCGAGTTCATCAGAAGTATACTGAGTAAATGTTTCGTTGAAATTATGGAACTTAGTTTTCTTGTAAGTACTGTTGTTTTGAGTAGTATTAATCTGCTTCTTATTAATATTCTCCTTAACTATACGTTCTTCCTCTTTTTGCTTTAAATCATTTAAATTTTTTATATTTTTTTCATTCCAATTTTTAACTATACCATTTATATAAGATATGTTTGGGTTTGAAATATTTTTAGATTTAGAACAGGCATTTATTATCAGTTCTATATCCATATCAAATTCATCAAACCAAGTGTCCATAAGCTCTTTTTCTGATTTTGATGGTTGTCTTGAAAATCCCAATTCATTGAAAATCGTTTTATATAAAATATATCTTTCACTTCTAACTAAAAAGCTTTCTTCAACATCCTTTGGTGTATATAAATTTGAATCATACCAATTCCTGATAATGCCTTCAATGTATTTAACTGGCTTTGATGTACCAGTTTTATCTTTGACATATTCATAAGCACAAAGTATCATATCAGGACTCATATTGTATTTATTCATTATATCCATAATACTAATCTTCTCACTTGGGTCGAGATATCGACCAACTATTTTATTTATAGAATTAAACATTTTTCTAATACTTGGATTTTCAGAAGTAGATACAACTTGATCTGTATTAGATTTTATAGATGAATTATTACCTAATATATTCTCAATATAGAAATTTTTTAAATCTAAAAATTCTATTGAATAATTAAAATTATCATATTCTCCATTGTCATGTATTTTTATAATCTTCTTTTCTTCCCAGAATTTCCAAGCAGATAACACATCAGATAAGGGTATATTTAGGTTTTTGGCTATTGAATTATTGTCGAACTTAGGATTAGAAGTAATATCACATGCCTGTCTATATCCCAAAAGATAAACTTTTACGTATAACCCGTCCGCCATTGGCATAAATATATCTATAAAGATATTGGGAATAGTGATTTCACCTAAATCTATTTCATTGCTTTCTTTAAAAAACATTTTATCACCTCAGATTAAATTATATCATTTTTTATATTATATTTGTCTGTAAACAAATAAAAGGTCATAAGATTAGCATGTAAATATTTTCTAGAAATATTCATTTTGAAAAGGAGGAGATATTTTGGTTATAAAATTCAACCAAAAAGTAAGAAGAACATTATCAGTAGCAATTCTATTTATGGTATTAATAATAGGTTGCTTTATAGAAAAGGATGACAGTTTAGAAACATACAAAGAAAAAATTGATTCAAAAATAAATCAATATAATATGGATGTTATATTTGATGATGAGACTAAGAGGCTAATGTGTAATCAGAATGTTGAGTACATAAATAATACAAAATCAAACATAGATAAAATATATTTCCACATATATCCGAATGCTTTTTCCAAAAAAGATTTTGCTCCTTTTGAAAAAAGTGAAATGACAAGGGCTTATCCTAATGGATTTAATGAAGGGTATATAGATATAAAAAATATATTAAATAAGAATAGTAAAATGGAGTATAAAATTAAAGGGGATAAAAACGATATATTAGAAATTGAATTAGGGAAAGAATTAAAACCGAATGAAAGAATGTCATTAGATATAAAATATAATGTAAAAATACCAAATTCAGTTGGAAGATTTGGATATGGAGAAAATACTATAAATGTTACTAATTGGTTTCCTATAGCTTGTGTAAATGATGAAAGAGGATGGAATTTAAAGAGTTATGAAGCTATTGGTGACCCATTTTATAGTGAGACTAGTGATTTTCATGTGAAACTATTGATTCCAAATAAATATAAAATTGCTCATACGGGAAAACTTATTGATGATAAACATGATAATAAGAAGATGTTATATGAAATAGAAGCTGAAAATGTTAGAGATTTTGCATTTATATTAAGTAGTAAATTTGATGTAAATAAGGTTGATTCAAGAGGAGTAGCTATTAATACATACAATTTAAATAAAAATCTTTCTAAAAAAGCAACTGAAGTTGCAAAAGATTCAATAAATATATTTAGTGAATTATTTGGGAAATATCCGTATAAAGAATACTCTGTTGTAGCAAGTGACTTTTTTATAGGGGGAATGGAATATCCTATGCTTGTTATGATAGATCAAAGCCTATATAATGAAAAAAATGAATTTTTACTAGAATATGTTATTGCTCATGAGACAGCACATCAATGGTGGTATTCTGCTGTTGGAAATGATGAAATAAGTGAACCTTGGTTGGATGAGGCACTTACTGAATATTCTACAATAGTTTACTTTGAGCAGAAGTATGGTAAGGAAATGGCAAATAAGCTTATAAAGACAATGGAAATACAGACAAAGAGTTATTTGAGTGAGAATATATTTAAACCAACAAATGAATATAAAAATTCTACTGAATATAGTTTAAATGTTTACACAAAAGGGGCAATAGCTTTTAATCAAATAAGAAAAGAAGTTGGTGATAAAGTATTCTTTGAGACTTTAAATGAATATTATAATAAATATAAATATAAAAACGTTAATGGAAAAGCTTTTGTAGAGCTATGGAATAGTAAGGGGGTAGATATAAATAAGATTATAAGTGAATACAAGTAAATTTTGTACAGGAGATGTTTCAAAATGGGAGTTTGAAGCATTTCCTTTTTTTGTACAAAGAACAATTATCATATTTGATTGCTATTTAAAAATAAACACTATTTATAGTATTCAACTATACTTATGCCATTTAATAATAGCATTAATTTGGAACTCAAAAAGAGCACTGTAGGACAAGCCATAATCTATAATAGGTGGTATCATGTTAACTATAAAGAAAAATAAATTAGGAAGGCAGTTATGTCATGAATGAAAAGTAATTCAATTAGTAATGGATTACATTGAAGAGCATTTATAATAGTAAGATGAAATAGATAATGAAATATAAAACCTTTAAAAGTAGAAAATCTAGTCATGTACAAAGGCTTGATTTTATAGGAACAAATCAAGGAAAATACTAAGGGTATTTTTAGTCGCATAAGCGTGAGAAAGCCCCTCAAAAAATAAAATAAACTTGTTGGAGGAGATAAGATGTCAAGAATAACAGATATTACTGTAGTTGAACAGAGTGCATATTATGCTTTAGTAATAAGAAAAACAATTAACTTCATGGATGAATTTCAAGAGTTCTCTGCTCAAGGATATGCGAAAATCATGGGCTATGTAAAAAGAAAAAATACTTTCGTGGCAGGAGAACCTATTGTCTGCTTTCACAACATGGATTTAGAAAATTTGGACATTGAGATAGGTTTCCCTACTTCAACTAAGATGGAAGGTGTCGATGATATTCAGAGCATAGAAATACCTGCACAGAAGATAGTTACTGCAATTGACCAAGGTGATTATCTTTTGCAAGATTCTACGTTAGAAGAATTGTTTGCATGGATACAAAGTAGCCCCTATGAAATTATTGGAGAAATTTATTATCAGTACTTAAATACACCAAATCGTCCAACAAACGAACTATTGACTAAAATGATGTTACCTATTCGTTAACATGAAGTATCAAAAATAACTCATGAAAATTCAAAACAGGAGTTGAACTTAGAATTTGATTGGAAAAAATCAATTTCGAGACAACTCCTGTTTTTTTGGTATAATATAATTTATAAGGCAGAAAAAGAGGTGAAGGAATGCTAAAGTATTGTTCAGTTGGAAGTGGCAGTAGTGGAAACTGCCATTATATAGGGTATAAAAATACCAGTATACTAGTAGATGCAGGATTAAGTGGAAAAAGAATAACTACAGGTCTTAAAGACATTGATGTAGATGCAGATAAATTAAAAGGAATATTTATAACACATGAGCATGTTGACCACATAAAAGGGGCAGGTATATTATCAAGAAAGTTTGATATACCAATATTTGCTAACATAAAGACGTGGTGTTCTATGAAGGATAAGTTAGGTGATATCAAAGATAAAAATATGAAAGTTTTTGAAAATGATAAAACTTATTCACTGGGAGATATTATAGTCAGACCTTTTTCAATAGAACATGATGCGTCTGACCCAGTTGGGTATAATTTTTACACAGAGAGTGATGAAAAGATATCTATAGCTACTGATATAGGATGTATAACTCAAAATATAAAAAAACATCTGTATAAATCTAAATTAGTAGTGCTAGAATCAAATTATGATCCTAATATGCTTATGATGGGTTCATATACATATGCTTTAAAGAAAAGAGTGATGTCAAATACTGGACATTTATCTAATGAGGATGCTGCTGACTTCTGTGTTGAGTTGATTAATAAAGGTACAGAATCTATATTATTAGCACACTTAAGTAAAGAAAATAATTTTCCAGAATTGGCATATGAAACTTCAAAAGGAGTATTAGCATCAAATGATATAGTAGTTGGACAAGATGTAAAGTTAGATGTACTATCACGAAACGATGTTTCTAATGTCTATGAGATGAAGTAGAGGTGAACAAGAAAGTATTTTAGCGATATCTACTATCATGATGGGCTCAACTGCTTTTATCAATTTGAATCAAAGAGATAAATTTATAGCTTAGGATGTGAAATATATTGAGGGTACTATTTAGTAAGATTATATTTTTTGACAAGTTCGTAGAGTATACAAATCAATAAAGAGTGAGATAATTTTATAACAGTTTGTAAATTATATTAGTATATAAATTTGTAGCAAAATCAAGTTTAGGAGAAACATATGAATATAAGTATAGTTGTAGTAGGTAAAATTAAAGAAAAATATTTAAAGTTAGGTATTGATGAATTTAAGAAGAGGCTTTCTAAGTACTGTAAGCTTGAAATTATAGAGTTGGATGATGAAAAAGCTCCAGAAAATTTGAGTATTAAAGAAATGGAAATTATAAAAGATAAAGAAGGAAAGAAAATTTTAGGGAAGATAAAACATAATAGTTATGTTATAGCTCTGGCTATTGATGGGAAGAATTTGTCCTCTGAAGAGCTTGCTAAGACTATGAGTGATTTAGCAGTTAGAGGGAATAGTAGCGTCTGTTTTATAATTGGAAGTTCTCTAGGGCTTTCTGATGAAGTATTAGGAAGGTCTGATTATAGGTTATCTTTTTCGAGGATGACTTTTCCTCATCAGATGATGAGATTGATATTGTTAGAGCAGATTTATAGGGCCTATAGGATAAATAATGGAGAACCGTATCACAAGTAAGGGATAGTGTTTTAATAAAATAAGAACTTTGAATAATAAATAGGTAATATGAAAAAGTTACTTCTAATTTGCAGAAGTAACTTTTTCATATTAGAGGATAATAGTTATATGATATAATTTACTTTGGAAGCAGGAGGAAAGTTAATGTTACAAAATTATTTAAACAAAGTAATTCAAGGCGATTGTATTCACGTAATGAAAAATTTTGAAGATAAATCTATAGACATGATATTGTGTGATTTACCCTATGGTACTACTCAAAATAAATGGGATTCTATTATCCCACTTGATGAGCTTTGGAAAGAGTATAAAAGAATAATAAAAGATAATGGAGTTATTGTACTTACATCACAAGGTGTATTTACAGCAAAACTTATATTGAGCAATGAAAAATGGTTCAAGTATAAATTAGTTTGGGAAAAATCTAAAGCAACAAATTTTCTAAATGCAAAAAAGCAACCATTAAGGAAGCATGAAGATATATGTGTATTCTATAATAAACAACCTATATACAATCCTCAAATGAGAGAAGGAGAACCATATGATAAAGGGGTAAGAAAAAATCAATTAACAGGAAGTTATGGAGATTTTAATCCAATACATGTAAAGAGTGAGGGTCAGAGGTATCCTACAGATGTTGTTTATTTTAAAACTGCAGAGTCAGAAGGCAAAGTATATCATTCAACACAAAAACCAGTTGAATTAGGGAGATATTTAATAAAGACTTTTACCGATGAAAATGATGTAGTTTTGGATAATGCTTGTGGAAGTGGTAGCTTTTTAGTTTCTGCAATAATGGAAAAAAGAAATTTTATAGGAATAGAAAAAAATGAAGGAATTCAATTATATAAAAATAAAGAAATAGACTTAATTGATATTTGTAATGAGAGAATAAATGATGCTTATAAAAAGATTCATGGGGGAAATATAGAATATGAAAATAATAGGGACAACAAGTGATAATGAAAGAAGTTGGGCAATTGATTTAATTTCAGATATAAACACTTATGTTTGTGAAGAAAGTAAAGAAAGTATAATACAATATGCAGGAGGAGAAATGAGCCTATCGACGGGCATTGGCTCATTATTTCCAGATACATTATTATTTGGAGATAAAGGAAAAACGAGAATTTTACAAGGTTGGGAGCTAAAGTACCCAGATACAAATATTGATGACAAAGATCTTATTAATAATGCAAAAACTAAAGCTGAATTATTGGGAGTGAATAGCTTTTTAGTATGGAATGTTTCTATTGCTAAGTTGTATGCAAAACTTAATGAAGAAGATGAGTTTAAAGCTATAAAAGAATGGAATTCATTATCACATATAACAACACGAACTGAAGTTTCATATAACATGCATGAAATTAAGAATGAACTTCATGTTATATTAGATGATTTAAATTATTTTTTTAGAAATGGAACTTTAAAAAGTGAAAAAATATTAAATTCTATAGCAGGTGATAAATTACTATCATTAATGTTTAATAATGTGGGGGAATGTTCTAAATCAATTAAGAATGCATGTATAATTGATAGTGACTTAAATGATGAAATAATGTTGTGGTGGGATATGGAAGGTATTACTTATGGTAAAAAAGCCGATAAGTGGTTTGAGATATCTAAATTAGCAATTATATCTTTAATGAATAAATTTATATTTGCTAATATCTTAAAAAAATACAATAGCAAAGCAAGTATAATAAATGAAATAAATGAGAAATCATCGATTGATGAGTGTTTAGAAGTATTTAATAAAATTTCAAATGATTGTGATTTTTATAATATATTTGAAGAGAAAACAGGTGAAAGATATATTGATTCATCATCTTTGGCTACAATTTTGAATTTTAATAATTACTTGTTAGAACTAGATTTTACAATTTATGATGATAGAATTTTAGAAAGTTTACTAACTCAAGTAGTAACTAGAAGTAAGAGAAAAGTGGCAGGACAATTTTCAACACCAAGGGAATTAGCTGTTTTCTTATCAGCATTGACTATAAAAAATAAAGCATCTAGAGTTATAGATCCTTGTTGTGGTACTGGAACAATTGCAAAAGCAGCATATGATATAAAGATAACATCAGGTATTGATAGTAAAGATGCTATTAGTCAGGTATGGGCAGGAGATAAGTTTAGATATCCATTGCAATTTGCGATGTTGGCATTAACTAGTCCAGAAAATATGGGGCGACAAATAAATATTTATAAGAGTGATGTTTTTAATTTACTGCCAGAGACTGAAATTTCAATACATGATGCAAATAGTAACAATATCCTTAGTATTGAATGTGGAAAATATGATTCTATAATATCAAATTTACCATTTGTGCAACAAGAAAATTTATTAGAATTAAACAGCACAGCAGTAGAGTTTATTAATAAAACAAACTCAATATTTAACGGAAGAAGTGACCTATATGCATATATATCATTGAAGTTAGATGATATTTTATCAAAACAAGGAAGAATAGGAATTATAGTCTCTAATTCATGGTTAGGAACTGAATTTGGCGATAAGTTTTTCGATGAATTAAAGGAAAAATATAATGTTGAATGTATAATAACATCTGGAAAAGGTAGATGGTTCAAAAATGCAGATGTTGTAACGAATATAATTATATTGAATAAAAAAGATATAGATAAAGTTAGTGATATTAAGTTTATTACGCTGAATGATAAAATTGAAGTGTTAATAGGAGATAATAATACAACAGCACAAGTTGAAAATGCATCTAGATTAGTGGCGAAAATAAGACGAAATATTAATACAGAGGAAATTACAATAAATACTTATTCAGATGAAGAAGTGAAAAATTTAGATGCTATGGGAATGATTAAAAATTCTTTGTTTACTGACTGCAGATGGCTACTAGATTTTAAAGATAAAGTTGAACCGATAAGTAAGTATTTTATAGTAAAACGAGGAGAACGTAGAGGGTGTAATGATTTGTTTTATCCTAAAGACCATAATATTGAGAATGACTATATAGTACCAGTCATGAAAAAATTAGATACATCATCATATATTATGAATCTAAATGCATCTATTGATGGATTTGTATGTGGAAAATCTTTGGCTGAATTGAAAAAATTAGGTCATATTGGTGCAGAGAATTGGATAAATAAGTTTAATGGTAAATTAGATAAAAACGGAAAATTATATAATGAAAAATTGAAGAGAGCTAATCTAAATTGGTATGAAATGTCATTAAATAATACATTTGATATTGGATTATTAATTAATCCTGATGAGAGATTATTTTTTTCAAAAGCTCCATACCCTGTTTTTTTTGATCAAAGGTTAACAGGATTAGTTAGAAAAAATAAATCAGATGATTTAATGATATTATCTGCAATGTTAAATAGCATTTTAGGATTGTTCTATATAGAAGCTATAGGATTTGGAAGGGGATTAGGGGTTTTAGATTTAAACAAAAATAAGGTAGAAGAACGTTTCAAAATGTTGAATCCTGAATTGATTACTAATGAGAGTAGAGATAAAATAATAGAATTGTATAAAAAGTTAGAATCTAGAGATGTTAAACCAATTACAGAAGAATTAGATCAAATAGATAGGATTGAATTTGATAAAGCTGTGTTAAAAGCATTTGGTTTAGAAGATTACTATGAAAGTATAAGAATTTCATTGTTACAATTGTTTAACATAAGAAAATCTGTTGAAAAATTAAATATATAAATAGCTAAGAATAAGCTAGATAAGATAAAAATATCTTATCTAGCCTATTTTTATTTGATATAAGTAATAGATAATGTTATAAATATTTGGTGTAATTTAAATTTAATACTAGTGAAGTTATTATTTGAAAGGTACTATAACAATTAATAAGTAAATTAAAAAATTAGCATATGTTATAATATAATAAAATGTAAAATTATTAAAAAGGATAGAAAAAGGTTGATTAATAAAATAAAAATAGAAGTAGAAATTAATCCTACAGCAATTAATTATTTTTATGGAAGCAATGGGAGTGGAAAAACTACGATATCTAAAGTAATTAATAATTATACAAAATATCCGACCTGTGATATAACATATTCAAACCCATCTAATCAAATTATGGTATATAATAATGATTTTGCAAAAGAAAATTTTTCACAAAGTGTATCTGTTAGAGGTATTTTTACTTTAGGAAAATATAGTAAAGATTGTATGGACTTTATAGAAAATGCTAATAAAGAAATTGAAAACTTAAAACCTTAAATTAATGGTAATAAAGTAACATTAAAAAAAAACTAGAACATAGAATAGTTGAAAAGAATAAAATTGCAGAAAAATGCTGGAGATTAAAACAAAGATATAATGATATATTTAGTATAACTTTTAAAGGACATATATCATCAAAAGAGAAGTTTTTGAATAAATGTTTATATGAAAAAGAAAATACATATGATTTATTAAGTGAAGAAGAAATAATATATAAATGTAAAAAAGTATTTAGCAATTTTTTAACTGAATATATATAAGCTATAATAAACTTAAATTATTAAAGGATAGTAAAATTTTATCAGCGAAAATAATATGTAAAGAAGATTTATAAATTGGAAATTTAATTTCTTGGATAAATGACAGATCACATTTTATAGGAGATGACTTAGAAATGTCTATGGATTCAGATAAAATAGAAAAATACCTAGAAGTATTTAGACTGATGTTTGAAAAACTAGGTTATGGATAGCATTATAAAATGATGATAAATAAAAAACAGAGAATATAATTAAATAGTATTAAAAATAATTTTAAATTATATTATAACTATGATAAAGCTAGATGAGGTAAATTACTTCATCTGGCTTATTTTGTTTTAAAAATAAGGAGGAATATACAATAATAATAAGCATTTGGAAAAAGCAATACTTAGACTTAACAAAGGAACTACCTATAGAAGTGCTATCTACAATAGAAAATACCCTAGAAATACTATATGAAAATTACTGCACAGAAAGGACAGTAGAAGACTTAGTAGAAAAAAATGGAATAGAAGAACTAAAACAACACCAACTAAAAAGAATTAAAAGATCTAATTGAAAAAATAGATTAGTAAAAGGAGGTGATTACAATGGATAAAAAGAAAATACATACACAAAGAGTTGGCATAGTTTTATTGAAATTAGTAAAGGGAAGTAGTGTTCTATATGAAACTAGAGTGATAAGCAATCCGCACGATGCTTACAAGTTAATAAAAAATTTTTTGATATATAGTGATAGAGAACAGTTTGTAGTAGCCTGTTTAGATACAAAAATCAACCTGTAAATATTTCTGTAGATTTAATTGGTAGTGTAAATTCTGCAATAGTACATTCAAGAGAAGTTTTTAAAGTAGATATGTTAAGCAATGCTTCAAAAATAATCTGTTTTCACAATCATCTATCAGGAAATCTAAAATGTAGTAAAGAAGATGAAAATATTACCAATGGATTGAAAAAGTGTGGAGAAATATTAGGAATAGAATTAGTAGACTATATAATAGTAGGAGATAATGATACATACTTTAGTTTTAAGGAAAATTTCATGATGTAGAGAGTCTTAGCCTAGTAGAAATAGGTAAATAATTAAAAAATTGGAATGTAGAAATGACTATGATAAATAATAAATATGAAATAATAAATAAATTATTATTTGATAAATTAAAGCAATTAGTGGATAAATACAATAACATAGATGATGAAACTATAACTGTAATAAAAAGAATAGAGGATAAGTACATATAAGGAATATATTTTAAAAGATAGTAATAATTTAGACGAAATAGTAACTGAATATAAAAATATAAATAATTTAGACATAGATAAGATAATATTCTTTGCTTGGTACAATTTAAACATAGAGGAAATAGATATAGATAAGATAAGTAACTACTACAGTGAATTTCTGAAAGAGTAAATAAGCTGAATGAGGAAATAGAATGCTTGAAGTTTAGACTGGATGAGATTCAAAGAGAAGTAATGATAATAGAAGGATAGCCAATTCATTTTGAATTAGTAAGCCAAGTGATGAAGAAGTTTGGAGAAGTATTCAAGGAGAGTAGTACAATACAACAAAGAAAGCAATTGTTGAACTTACTTGTGTCCAAAGTTACAATAGATAAATCAAGAGCAATAGATACTATAGATCTACAAATCAATGAAGATGTAATAAGATACTTAGTGAAGGAAGGATCATCTGAAGAATATGAAGACCCTTACTTTTTTTGTATTTCTAGAGAATGTATATAGATTTGTGTAAATATATATTTTTGCTACTAAATATTACTGGAAACTTTCAATTCTAGTAATATTTTTTTATTATCAGGAAATACTAATAATGGTATTTTATACACATTTATTGT
>NZ_JADGMN010000027.1:0-47943 GCF_020662285.1 Clostridioides sp. ES-S-0108-01
TTTATTTAAATTAAATACAAATATTATTTAAGTCAATATACTTTAAAGTCTAGTTTACAAGCTTGATATATATGATGTATAATTAATATGTATGCCTATAATTAAAACAATTTTGTAATCCCACAGATTGATTGTTTAAAGTTATATAAAGAATATAAAAAGAATAAGAGAGAGGACGATTAATATGAAATTAGGTATAGTTGGTTTACCGAATGTAGGTAAAAGCACACTATTTAACGCAATAACTCAAGCAGGTGCAGAATCTGCAAACTACCCTTTTTGTACAATAGACCCAAACGTTGGTGTTGTATCTGTTCCAGATGAAAGATTAAACAAATTACAAGAATTATATAATTCTGAAAAAATAGTTCCTACTGCTATAGAATTTTGTGACATAGCTGGTTTGGTCAGAGGTGCTTCTAAAGGAGAAGGTTTAGGAAATAAATTTTTATCACATATAAGAGAAGTTGATGCAATAGTACATGTTGTTAGATGCTTTGAGGATGAAAATGTTGTACATGTAGACGGTTCTGTAGACCCACTTCGTGATATAGAAACTATAAACTTAGAATTAATTTTCTCTGATATAGAAATTCTTGAAAGAAGAATTCATAAAACTCAAAAAGCTGCTAAAGCTGATAAAACTTTAGGTTCTGAACTTGATTTATTAAAATCAATTATGGCTACTTTAGAGGAAAGTAAGTGTGTAAGAACTATGCAATTTACAGAAGATGAACAAATATTCGTAAATTCATTGGATTTACTTACATCTAAACCTGTAATATATGCTTCAAATGTATCTGAAGATGATTTGGCAGATAATGGAGAAAATAATAAATATGTTCAACAAGTTAAAGCATTTGCAGAAACAGAGGATGCTGAAGTTGTTGTTGTATGTGCACAAATAGAAGCAGAAATTTCTGAGCTTGATTCTGCTGAAGAAAAGAAAGAGTTTTTAGAGACATTAGGTCTTGAACAGTCAGGACTTGATAAACTTATAAAATCATCTTATGCTTTACTTGGTTTAATTTCATTCTTAACTGCTGGTCCAAAAGAAGTTAGAGCATGGACTATAAAAGTTGGAAGTAAAGCACCTCAAGCAGGAGGAAAGATACATTCTGATATAGAAAGAGGATTTATCAGAGCTGAAACAATAGCTTTTAATGATTTAGTTGAGCATGGTACTATGGCCGCTGCTAAAGAAAAAGGATTGGTTAAATTGGAAGGCAAAGAATACATAGTTAAAGATGGAGATGTGATATTATTTAGATTTAATGTTTAAAACGATTAATCGTATAAACTTTGACTATTGTAAGTACTATGATTAAATGATTATAGTTATAATAATAAAATTTTTTATTATCTTGTAATAATAATATATATTTTTTATAAAAGAGAGAGTTATTCCAAATGATTTATAATAATCACAATGAAAAACTCTCTTTTTTATATGAAAAAGTGAACATTTATTAACAAAGTTCACTTTTTATAAATTTTTATGTTATGTTTTGTAGATTTATTTAATTTGTTTCTTTTCCTTTTACACTATATCTATCTAATATTAATTTTTCATATTCTCCTATTGGCATTGGTCTAGCAAATAAAAATCCTTGAGCCATATCACAACCTATAAATCTTAAAAACTCTGCTTGATCTAAGGTTTCAACCCCTTCTGAAACAACTTTTATATCAAGTTGCTTTGCCATTTGAACAATACTTGAAACTACAATTTGGCTCTTCTTTGTATCTCCAACTGTTATAAAGAATTGTCTATCCAATTTTAATACATCAATTGGCATATCTTTAAGCATATTTAAAGAAGAGTAACCTGAACCAAAATCATCCATAGAAATTCTAAATCCAACAGATTTCAAAGTGTGCATTATTTTAAATAATATTTTTGTGTTATCAAAAATTGCACTTTCTGTCAATTCAATCTCAATTAAATTTGGTTCAATTCCATATTCTTTTGTTATGTTTTTAAGCTCAGATATAAAACCTGGATTCTCAAGATGTACTCTTGATAAGTTTATTGATATAGGAAATATAGGTAAGTTTTCATTCTCCCAACGTTTGATATTTTTACAAACTTGAGTAAATACAAACATATCTAATTCTGTTATAAAACCATTTTTCTCAAAAATGGGAATAAATACGCCTGGACTTATTAATCCCTTTTTAGGATGTTGCCAACGTACAAGGGCTTCAGCACCTACAATTTTAGTAGTTGACAACTCAATTTTAGGTTGTAAGTAAACTTTAAATTGCTTATTTTTTAAAGCATCATGCATTTCTTGTTCAATATCACGTTCTTCTATGAGAATTTCTTTTAAATTTTCGGCATAAATCTCATAAACTTTTAAATATTTTCTTTTTACTGTAGTTTTTGCAATCATAGCTTTATCAAGACAGGTAGAAATATTTGTTTCTTCATCTCCAACAAAATATACACCTATAGATGGAATTAAATTGAGTTCTACTCCCAAACTTGTTTTTATCATTGACAACTTCTTACGTATAAGTTCACATATTTCTATAATTGACTCCCTATCCTTTTTCTTTTCAAATATTATAGCAAAATTGTCATTTGAAATTCTTGAAAATACAGATTGCTCTTTAAATATATTCTTAATTATCTCTGCTATTTCTTTTAGTACTCTATCTCCTTCTTCGTACCCAAACCTATCATTTACTAGCTTAAACTTATCTACATCGAAATAAATTAAAACTAGATTTTTTTTCTCATGAGAGGATAAAAACTTTCCTCCTTCAAGATTAAATTTATTTGAGTTGCCAATACCTGTAATGTTATCCTTAAAAGCAAAGTCTTCTAATTTTCCCTTACTCTTTTTTTGTATAAATAATATATAAATTGTTAATGCCGTAAATATTATAATCAATACTACACATGCTGATAATGTAAGTTTTATAATAGCATATGATTTCGCAGATATAGCAGTTTTAGGAACTTCAGAAAAAAGATACCAGTCATTGATTCCTATTGGGGCATAACTTAAATAATATCCACTTCCAGACATATTATAACTTAATGAACCTGATTTAAAGTTTTTTATATTTGACTTCATATCATTAAGGGTAGATTTTGATAGTACATAACTTTTACCAATGTAAGAAAATAAATTTTCTTTAGTAGAATTGGTGTTTTTACCACTTGGATTTAAAACAATATCACCATTACTATTAGTTATATAAGAATATCCTTTTCCATTAAATGTAGGTACAGAAAGTATTTTTTCATACAGCTTTGTGCTATGTGTAGCAAATATAACTCCTTTAACCTCATTATCTTCATAAATTGGTACAGAATACACATTAATATCACTATTGGTATTTTTATCATTTTCTATTACATCTTTTAACTTTCCTGTTATAACCACTTCTCCTTGCATTGATTTTAAGAAATAGTCTCTTTTAGAGAAGTCTTCTATATAACCATCTGTGGTGTATGCTGTACCATTTGGTAAAATAACTCCCATTCTTTTGAATGAACTATTAACAGCCTCTCTTTTCAGTATAGAAAGGATACTATCTACCTCAAAAGACTTTTCTCCTTCAATAAATATTGAAATTGACTCTAGTAACCTTATATCTCCATTAATTTGTTTTTTTAATACATTTACGCTTTGATTTGCTATTTCTGAAAGATATTGATTCGTTTCTTCACCTAATGTCTTATTCAACCTTGAACCATAAATCAAACAGGAAATTGTAATTACTAAGATACTTATGACAGCAATTATGGACAAACCATGCCTATTATTTTTTGCATCACTTAACATTATGCTTCCTGCCTTTCTAGAACCTGTATGTATATAATTATTATCTTATGTCAATTATTGTAAGCATTTTATAATGATACTTATTTTTCCATATTTACTGTAATTATACAAAATTATAAACCTTATTACAATAATAAATTAATTAATGTGGATATTAGAATTTATATTATCATATTATCTATTTTACAATAATTTCCATATAGAAAATAAGAATGTAATATCAAAATAAAATTTGATATTACATTCTTAAGTGACACATTTTATTGAACTCTCATATTACATTTTACTTAAATATTCACCTGCAACCTCTTTATCATCAAAATGATGCTTAACTTTACCTATAATTTGATAATTTTCATGTCCCTTGCCTGTTATAATCACAACATCATCTTTTTTTGCCATACTTATAGCTTTTGCTATAGCCTGTTTTCTATCAACAACAATATGATAATTTTCTTTTTTCTTATCAATTCCTTCAAGTATATCTTTTATTATTGCTTCTGGCTCTTCGGTTCTTGGATTATCAGAAGTTATAATACATAAATCAGAATATTTTTGTCCAATTGCTCCCATCAAAGGTCTCTTTTCAGTATCTCTATCTCCACCACATCCAAATACAGAAATTATTTTTCCTTCTGCAAATTGTTGAGTTGTCTTTAGTACATTTTCAAGTGCATCAGGAGTATGAGCATAGTCTACAATTACACTTATACCTTTATCATTTGGAACTATTTCAAATCTTCCTGATACTCCATTAGAAAGTCTAAGACCTTCTTTATATACTGGCTTAGGTATGCCAAGTACATAACAAGCAGCTATAACTGCTAAAGTATTATATACTGTAAACATTCCTGGAACTGGTATAAATATAACTTCTTCATACGAAGGCGTTATCAATCTATAAGATACTCCATCTGAATCTGATTTTATATCTCTAGCCATAAAATCAGCTTTAGTATCAACACCATAAGTGTAACAAGGTACATTTATATCTTTTATATTTTCGTATATCTTTTTTCCACCTTCATCATCTATGTTTATTATATTTGCCATAGTAGTCTTAAAAAATAATTTTTCTTTGGCTTTTCTATAATCCTCTAAATCTTCATGAAAGTCTAAATGGTCTGGTGTTAAATTCGTAAATATGCCTAGCTTAAAGTCTGTTTCATCAACTCTATTTAATGCCAATGAGTGTGATGAAACTTCCATTGCACAGTAGTCACATCCATTATCCAACATATTATTAAAATGATATTGTAAATCTATACTTTCTGGAGTTGTTGAATTAGAAACAATGTCTTTTTTTCCATCAAAAATTTTTATAGTCCCTATAAGACCAACTTTATTTTTATTTAAAGTTAATATCTCATTTAGTATAGTAGTTATACTGGTTTTTCCGTTAGTACCTGTAACTCCTATAACATTAAATTTCTGAGATGGATGATTGTAAAAATTATCAGCTATTTTTGCCATATCTTTTCTTGTATCTTTTACCTTTATAAATGTATATCCTTTTATTTCTACATCTTCTTCAATAATAAAGGCTCTTGCTCCCTTTTCTATGGCATCTTTTATATACTTATGACCATCTGATACAAATCCTTTTATACATATAAATAATGTACCTTCTGTGACCTTTCTTGAATCATATTGTACATTATTAATATCTATATTTAATTCACCTTTGACATTGATTATATCCAAACCCTGTATAATATCATTTAGTTTCATAAATGCTTTCCTCCCTTTAAACTCTTTCTGCTAAAATTACACTACATATAATATTATATTAAGAATTTTTTACTATGTGAATGGTTAAAAATGCTTGAAATATTGCAAAAAATGCTCTATAATTTTCTATAATATAACTGAGGAAAGGTCTTCTATAAAAACTATGGATAATAAAATCGGGTACTTAAATGATAACTTTAAAATATTTAATATTAGAGATAAAAAAGATATAAAATTTGAATACCATAATCACGATTTTAACAAGATAATTATATTTATAAATGGAAATGTAACTTATTTTGTTGAAGGTATTCCTTATAAACTAAAGCCATGGGATATACTTTTTATCAGCAATAATGAAATCCATAAACCAGTTATAGATTCAAATGTATTTTATGAAAGAATTGCAATATGGATTAGCCCAGAATTTATGAAAAAAAATAGTGATACTACTAGTGATTTAGAAAAATGTTTTAAAATAGCTACAGAAAATAAATGTAATAGATTGCGTTTAAATATACATGATATTGAATCCATTAAGACTTTTATTGAACAAATAAATATTTCTGAATCCAATACTGAATTTGGAAATGAAATATTGAGAAATGCATTATTTATACAACTTATGATATTCTTAAACAGAATTTTCCTAAAAAATGAAAATATAGAATCAACAGAAGATGTTTTTTATGATGAGACTATTAAGAAAGTATTAAACTATATAAATTCAAATATAGATAATAAACTTTCAATAGATAGTATATCGTCAGAATTTTTTATAAGCAAATACTATCTTATGAGAAAATTTAAATCTCATACTGGAACATCCATACACAATTATATAGTGCAAAAAAGATTAATTTTGGCAAAATCACTAATAATTAATGGTCATCTTATGAGTGAAGTTTGTAGTAAATGTGGATTCAACGATTATTCTAGCTTTGTAAGGGCATTTAAAAAATACTATGGTGTATCTCCTAAAAATTATATAAACAATAAAAATCCTTTAGATGTTACTCTTTTAGATGAATAAACAATTCATGTAAATTTTATTTTGATAAAAACTTGAGGTATTAGTGTATTTTTCTTACTAATACCTCAAGTTTACTAATATTTCAAAATATATTAAAATATAAGTTTATATATTTCTATCACTTAAAACATATATTAACTAAATTGGATATTAACTAAACCTATTCATATATATTTATTAAATTTAACATAAATTTTAATTACATTATCATGTATCTATCCTATTTTTTCAATATCATCTCTTAATATACTCACTCGATTTTCCTCTTTTGCTGTAGTTATTCCTTTTTTAATATTTAATTTCTGATTTTGCTCTAAATTCGTAAATACTACAGGACTTATAGTTGATAGACCATTTTTCTCAATATACTCTAAGTCCATTTTAACTAACTTTTCTCCTGCTTTGACTTCATCTCCTACATTCACGAATACTTCAAATCCATTTCCTTCTAAGTTTACAGTTTCTATACCTAAGTGTATAAGTATTTCTACTCCACTTTTGTTAGATTTTATTATTATTGCATGTTTGGTTGGAAATATAACTCCAATAGTTCCATCAACTGGTGAATAGATTAATCCATCACTAGATTTAATTGCAAAGCCATCACCCATCAATTTGCTTGAAAATACAGAGTCTGGCACTTCTTCTATATCTAATATCTCTCCATTTGTTAGTGAATAAATCTCTTCTTCTAATAAAGTATCTACTATCTTGTCAACCTCTGTATTATTTTTTTTCATTTTATTTTTATCAATATTTTTATTAGCAGTATTTTCAACCTTTGTTTTTCCCTCTATTATATCTTTTATATCAGACTTTATTGCATCCGATTTTGGGCCAAATATAGCTTGAACATTGTTCCCAATAACCATAACACCTGCTGCTCCAAGTGATTTTAATTTTTCTTTATCTACTTTATCTATATCATTTACAACCAATCTAAGTCTTGTTATACAAGCATCTAGACTCTTTAGATTTTCTTTATTTCCTAAAGCAATTAAAATCTTTGATGCTAACTCATTTTTAGACATTTCAATAGCCTCAATATTAGTTTCTGACTCATCTTCTCTTCCTGGCGTCTTTAAGTTAAACCTTCTTATCATAAATCTAAATACACTATAGTATAATACTGCAAATCCAAGACCTACTAAAATAGCTAAGTGCCATGGAGTTCTATTAGGAAGAACACCAAATAACAAGAAGTCTATTAATCCTCCTGAGAATGTAAAACCAATTTTAACACCTAATAGTTGCATAACTGCATATGATAAACCTGAAAATAGACAATGTACTGCAAATAATGCTGGTGCAACAAATAAAAATGCAAATTCTATTGGTTCAGTTATTCCTGTTAAAAAAGAAGTCAATGCTGCTGATGCCATTATCCCTGCTACAAATTTTTTCTTTTCTGGTTTTGCTTCATGCACCATAGCAAGAGCTGCTGCTGGAAGTCCAAACATCATAAATGGAAATGCTCCTGCCATAAAAGTACCTGCTGTGAAATTTACTCCATCTTTAAGTTGAGCAAAGAATATCTTTTGGTCACCCATTACAAGCTCACCAGCTTTATTTACATATTCTCCAAATTGATACCAAAATGGATTATGGAAAACATGATGTAAACCAAATGGTATTAATAGTCTTTCTAAAGAACCTTCCATAAATGCTGCTAGTGTTTGATTTGCTTCTATAACATTTTTTGAAAAACTAAGTAATCCCTCTTGTATTGGTGGCCAAATAAAAGCTAATATAATTCCTATTGCTATAGCAGTTAATGAAGTAATGATTGGTACAAATCTTTTACCTGCAAAAAAACCTAAGTACTGAGGTAATTCAATTTTATAAAACTTTTTGTAAAGATAAGCAGCCACTATCCCTATAATAATACCACCAAATACTCCTGTTTGAATTGTTGGTATTCCAACAATACTTGCATACATAGAATTATCTATCATATTTTCTGTAACACCCGCCATGACACCCATAGATGTATTAAGAATTAAAAAACCTACTATGGCTGCCAATGCTGCAACACCTTCTCCTTCAGTCAAACCAACAGCTACCCCAACTGCAAATATAAGTGGTAAGTTATTAAATATAATTTGACCTGAACTTTCCATTATACTTATTATAAGTTGAAATGTAGGATTCTCCAAAGCTGGAAAATGAGCCAACAACGCGTCTCCTGCTAAAGCATTACTCACACCAAGCAATATACCTGCTGCTGGAAGTAATGCAACTGGTAGCATTAGAGATTTTCCTACCTTTTGTAAAACACCAAATATTTTTTTCATTTACTTTTCTCCCCTTATTATTTTATATTTTTTTAAATAAAAAAGACTTAAGTTTATAAAAAATTACATTAGTACACTTAATCCTAAAATAAAATTTATGCTAATATAAATAGACCTATATTAACTTAATCTTAGAATTAAAAATAAACTATTATAATTTTTTTATAAACATAAGTCTTGCCTGCGTTATCAGTAACAATCTTAATGTTTTAAAATTATTATTTGATATTAAATTTTAAACAATATATTAAAATTAAACATAATATATTAAACTCATATACTTTGCATTAAATTACTCTTCATTATAAATTTAATACAAATATAACTCTTTTGATATGTAATGTTAAATAAAGTAGTTCATCTTGACTTACATAGTAATCATAATTATTTTCTACATGAGTTTTTATTTTATATGCACAATTATAATCTTTTTCATACTTTACTTTGATTATATCTACAATTTCATTATTTGTATCATCGATTTCCTCTCTTTTTACTAATCGATTTGCAAAAAATTTTAAATGAGTAAGAAGCCTATCATAATTTATATCATCTTCTTTAAATTCAACTCTATAGTAGTATCTTATAATATTGAGTATGTCTTTTACAATTTTAGTAATTAACAGTGATTCTTTTGAACTTCCTTTATAATTTGAGTTTACTATATGCATTGCTATAAAACCAGCTTCATCTAATGGAAATTCCACATTAAATTCTCTATTTATATAGTCTACAGCCCATTTACCAATCTCGTATTCTTTTTTATGAATCCTTTTTATCTCATGTAGTAAATCATTCTTTATAGTTATATTTTCATTATACCTTTTAATTGCAAATGCAATATGGTCAGTAAGTGCCACATAAATATATTCATAAAGTTCAGTATTCAAAATGTTTTCTGCATAAGCAATTATATCTGTGCTAATCTCAAAAAACTTCTCATCAACCTGGCTTGCTAGTTTTCCAATTTTATCTACAAAACTTTCATCTTGTATTACAAAAGTTCTTTCAATTTTACTTTCGTCTATTTCTTGACCTTTCTTTTTTTGAAACCCAATTCCACATCCTGTTAGTATTAATTCTTTTTTTATATTTTCATCTAGAACTAATACAACATTATTATTATAAATTTGTTGAATAATCATAATCAATATCTCTCCCAAAATACAAATTCCCTTATTCATAAAAAAACACCTAAATTAAGATACAATTCACCTGTATATCTTAACTTAGGTATTGCCTGCTTTCCAGTAACAATCCAGTTTGTTAATAATCATAAATATTGTATTCAATTTATGATTTTATTCTATTATAAATAAATATATATGTCAAGTAAATTATTGAAAACTATTTCCTATTTTTTAAAATAAATGTTTTATAGATTCTAGTTTTAGATAACTGTCTACATTAAGTAGAATATATTATCCCTTAATTAATATGTAGTTGAAAAATTAATAGTTCACTTTAAATAAGATTGAAATTTTTCATTTTTTTCGTTATTTTAATAACATATTATAAATTCTTTTTATTAAAGAAATCTATAATAAATTTAAATACATACTGGTCCACATGGCTATAACGTTCTTTTTTAGGTCTACATAGTACAACTTTCCACGTAATAGGATGATTAAATGGTTTTTCTATAATTTTACTATTTTCAAAGAAGTCATGGACTGGTGATGGTAAAATGGTTATAAAATCAGAATTTGTAGTTGATAGCAATAAAAAATCCCATGAACCAGACATAATATACCTTTTTAACTTAACATTTTCATCAGCGAACTTTTGTATTAGTTTATGGTGTATCATAAAAGTGGGGTTAAATATTGCAAGTAACTGCTCATTCAAATCATTCCAATCTATCTTATTTTTTTTAGCAAGTGGATGATTTACATTTAAAAAGGCTGTTAGTTCATCTTCTTGAAGTACATGTTCTGTTACCACACTTTTATCAATTTTATGTGGATGTAATAGTACTGCATAATCTAATTCTTGTAAGATAAGCATCCTACTTAAATCATATGCTCCCTTCTCTACTATATCAAATTCTATATCTGGATTGTTTGCAACTAACTGTGCAACTACATCTGAAAAGGCTATTCCAAGTATAAGCGGAGGTATTCCTATTCTAACTTTTCCCTTAAATTGAACTGAATCTTCTCTTAAATCTTCCATCATATTTTTGTATTCATTTATAATATGTTCTGCATTTACATAAAATCTTTCTCCTGCTGGTGTTAATCCATTTAATCTGCCTTTATACCTTTCAAATAAATATACATCTTCACACTCTTCAAAATTTTTTATAATTTGACTTAGTGCTGGTTGGGATATATGGAGTGTCTTAGATGCTATTGACAAATTAAAACCAGACTTAACTATCTCAACAAAATATTTTAACTGTTTTATATCCATTTTAAACCACCTTTCTTAAAAGTATAGTTTAGATTATATTTTTTCTTATAAGAACATTTTATAGGAAAATCAACATAATTTCATTAATATTTTAACAAAATATTTTTCTAAATCTTCTCTAAATTTTTATCCTATAAATTTTTCTTATACACTATATAAAAAATTAGACTTAGACAAAACGCTTTTTTCGCCGTAATCTATAATTAGAAACAGGAAAACCTAAAGCATTAGGAATAAAAATAATTGAAATACTTAAAAACAAGCTTGTATTAAAAGTAAATTATAGAGTTCCTTAATTTTTTTATTCAGAAAATTTTTAATTATCATTCAAGAAAGGTAACTATTAGATATGAAAGATGTAGTAATCGTATCAGCAGTCAGAACACCTATAGGAAGTTTCGGAGGAGTATTTAAAAATACCTCTGCTGTTCAACTTGGAACTATAGCTGTTAAAGAAGCGATATCACGTGTAGGGCTTAATTTATCTGAAATAGATGAAGTAATAATTGGAAATGTACTTCAAGCAGGACTTGGACAGAATGTTGCTAGACAAATTGCCATAAATGCAGGTATACCAAATGCTGTCCCAAGTTATACAGTAAATAAATTGTGTGGTTCAGGGCTTAAAAGTGTTCAGCTAGCTGCTCAATCCATCACATCTGGTGAAAATGATGTAGTCATTGCAGGTGGCACTGAAAATATGAGCCAAGCTCCTTATATTGTTCCAACTGCCCGTTTTGGTAATAAAATGGGAGACATAACTATGGTAGATAGTATGTTAACAGATGGTCTTATTGATGCTTTTAATCAATATCACATGGGAATAACTGCAGAAAATATTGCAACTAAATTTGAATTTACTAGAGAAATGCAAGATAAATTAGCATTAGAAAGTCAAAATAAAGCTGAGAAAGCTATAAAAAACAATCGTTTTAAAGAGGAAATCGTTCCAGTAGATGTTTTAATACGTCGTGGAAAAATGGAAACTGTTGACACAGATGAATATCCTAAATTAGGTATGACATTTGAAGATTTATCTAAACTTAAGCCTGCATTCAAAAAAAATGGTACTGTAACAGCTGGAAATGCATCTGGTATTAATGATGGTGCAGCTATGTTGATACTAATGAGCCAACAAAAAGCAGACGAACTAGGAATTAGACCACTTGCTAAAATAAAATCATATGCATCAGCTGGTGTTGAACCTGAAATAATGGGTACTGGTCCAATCCCTGCAACTAAAAAAGCATTAGAAAAAGTTGGGCTTAATATCAATGATATAGACTTAATAGAAGCAAATGAAGCATTCGCTGCTCAAGCATTAGCTGTTAAAAATGAACTTCAAATAGATTCATCAAAGTTAAATGTTAATGGCGGTGCAATAGCATTAGGACATCCAATAGGGGCAAGTGGTGCTAGAATACTTGTTACCCTAATTTATGAAATGCAAAAACGTAAAGCTGAAACTGGTCTTGCAACACTTTGTATTGGTGGTGGTCAAGGAATATCAATGGTGGTTTCACGATAGGAGGAAATATGAATAAAATAGTTAGCATCGATGAAGCTCTATCTCATGTAAAAGATGGAGATACAATAATGGTTGGTGGATTCATGGCTAATGGTTCACCAGAAAATTTAATTGATTATTTATGTAGTAAAAATATAAAAGATTTGACACTAATTTGTAATGATACTGGCTTTATTGACAAAGGTGTTGGCAAAATGGTTGTAAATAAGCAATTCAAAAAGATAATTGCCTCTCACATAGGATTAAATAAAGAAACTGGAAGACAAATGAACAGCAATGAAACAGACGTTGAATTAGTTCCTCAAGGCACTCTTGCTGAACAAATACGTGCAGCTGGTTATGGTTTGGGAGGTATACTAACACCTACTGGTATTGGTACTCTTGTTGAAGAAGGAAAACAAAAAATTGTTGTTGATGATAAAGAATACCTTCTTGAAAAACCACTTCATGCAGATATTGCTCTTCTATTTGCATCAAAAGTTGATAAGGCAGGTAATCTAGTTTATAAGGGTTCTATGAACAATTTTAATAATTTAATGGCTTCTGCTGCCAAAATTACAATAGTTGAAGCAGATAAAATCGTTGAAATTGGTGATATTGACCCAAATGAAGTTAATACACCAGGTATTTTTGTGAATTACATCGTTGAAGGAGGTAATTTATAATGGATAAATTAGAAATGCAAGAATATATTGCAAACAGAGTATCTAAGGAATTAAAAGATGGTTCTGTTGTAAATCTTGGTATAGGTTTACCAACCAAAGTAGCAAATTATATTCCAGATGATGTAAACGTTATCTTACAATCTGAAAATGGTTTCTTGGGTTTAGGAGCAGCTGAAGATGGACATTCAAGTGATGAAACTATTGTAAATGCAGGTGGTCAACCAGTTACTATACTTCCTGGAGGGTGTTTCTTTGATAGTGCTACTTCTTTTGGAATAATCAGAGGAGGTCATGTTGATATAACTGTTCTTGGTGCCCTTCAAGTTGACAAATATGGTAACATAGCAAATTATATGATTCCAGGTAAGATGGTTCCAGGTATGGGTGGAGCTATGGACCTAGTAACTGGAGCTAAGAAGGTTATTGTAGCAATGGAACATACTTCAAAAGGTTCAGCAAAAATATTAAATAGTTGTACCCTTCCACTTACTGCAACAAACGCTGTAGATTTGATAGTTACTGAAATGGGAGTTATGGAAGTAACATCAGATGGAATTTTACTTAAGGAAATAAATCCAGCTTTCACATTGGACGATGTTATTTCTGCTACTGAAGCACCTTTAATATTATCAGATTCATTGAATGGAAGCACATCTGTTGTTTAAGGTAATTAAAACTAGAAAATAAAAATGTATTAGATATAAATTTACATTACTTAAAATATTAATATAAAAATAAAATAAAATTGGAGGAAATAAAAATGGTTAAAGACAAAGTTGTATTCGTAACAGGAGCTGCAAGTGGAATAGGTAAGCAAATAGCTGAATCATTCTTAAAAAATGGTGCTAAAGTAATGTTCTCTGATATAAATCAAGAAGCCTTAAATAAGGCTACAGCAGAGTTACAAAAAGAAGGTTATGATTGCATGAATGTAAAGTGTGATGTAACTAAAGAAGAAGAAATTAACCACGCTATAGACAAAACTGTTGAAAAATATGGCAGATTAGATATATTAATAAATAACGCTGGGCTTCAACACGTTTCTATGATAGAAGATTTCCCAACTGACAAATTTGAATTTATGATAAAAATAATGCTAACAGCACCTTTTATAGCTACTAAAAAAGCGTTCCCTATAATGAAAAAACAAGGTTTCGGTCGTATAATAAATATGGCTTCAATCAATGGTGTAATAGGATTTGCTGGCAAGGCTGCTTATAACTCAGCAAAGCATGGTCTTATAGGATTAACAAAGGTTGCTGCTCTTGAAGCTGCTGATTCTGGTATAACAGTTAATGCTTTATGCCCTGGATATGTAGACACTCCACTTGTCAGAGGTCAGTTTAATGACCTTTCAAAAACTCGTAATATACCATTAGAAAATGTCTTAGAAGAGGTTTTATACCCACTTGTACCACAAAAACGCCTATTAGATGTCCAAGAAATTGCCGATTATGCTATGTTCTTAGCAAGTGATAAGGCTAAGGGTATTACAGGACAAGCTTGCCTTCTAGATGGAGGATATACTGCACAATAGTTATTATATTTAGGGCTTGAAGAAATTGTTCTTCAGGTCCTTCTACTAAGGAGGGATATTTATGAGTATTATCGCACCAATTGGTATAATTGTTGGTATCATAGCTATTATATATTTTTCAATTAAAGAAATTCATATAACTATAGCTGCTCCAATAGCAACTTTAATAGTTGTTCTCTTAAACAAAATGGATGTTGTAACATCAATGCTAGGTGCTGACAAAAACAATTATATGGGAGCACTTGGAAACTATATAATGAGCTATTTTGCAATATTCTTATTAGGCTCAATACTTGCTAAATTTATGGAGGAAAGTGGAGCTACTGTATCCATAGCTGATTTTATCCTAAATAAATTTGGCTCTAATCATCCTTATAGAGTTTTAGTTGCTATATTTATAGTAAGTTTTATATTAACATATGGTGGTATAAGTCTATTTGTAGTTATGTTTGCAGTCATTCCACTTGCAAGAACTCTATTTAAAAAACTTGATATTTCTTGGAACCTTATTCAGATACCTCTTTGGCTTGGTATTGCTACAATTACTATGACTATAATTCCTGGAACACCAGCCATTCAAAATGTTATCCCTATTCAATACCTAAATACTTCTCTTACTGCAGCTACTATACCAAGTATCGCAGGTAGTATAGGTTGTGCTGTGTTTGGACTTATCTACATGAAATATGCTCTGAACAAAAGCCTTAGAAAAGGTGAAACTTATGCAACTTATACCTCAGAATTAGAAGAAGAATCTTTAGATAGAGAATTACCAGGATTTTTTGCAAGTATTTTTCCTCTATTAGCACTTGTAATTATAGCTATAACTGGAAGTACTTTTGGCTCAGAATTTATGAAAAAAAATGTAATTTACATAGCTTTAATAGTTGCAATTCTTTTATCTGCTCTTTTATTCCGTAAATTTTTGTCATCTAAAATTCAGACATTGAGTATAGGTGCTAGTGGTTCTATAGGTCCTATATTTGCTACATCTTCTGCTGTTGCATTTGGAGCGGTAATAATGGCTGCACCAGGTTTTAATGTATTTAGTAAACTTATAATGTCAATACCAGGTAGTCCACTTATAAGTCTTACTGTTTTGACTTCAACAATGTCAGCAATAACAGGGTCATCTTCTGGTGCATTAGGAATAGTAATGCCAAACTTTGCAGATTATTATTTAAGTACTGGTCTAAATCCAGAGTTAATTCACCGTGTTGCTACAATAGCTTCAAATATACTAACTATAGTTCCACAAAGTGGTGTTTTTCTTACATTCTTAAGCTTATCTAAGTTAACACATAAAACTGGATTTAAAGAAACTTTCATTGTAGTTGCAGTTGGCTCATTAATAGCAGAAATCATTGTAATTACATTAGGATTATTAATGTATTAAACTAAAACAAATTAGAATTTATAGTATAAAATGAGTGTCTTAAAATGAACTTTTTAGTTCATGGCACTCTTTTTTGTATGAAATAAAATATATTTTCAGCATTTCAACAATAAAAAAGATGCTTATCTTTATTTTTAGACAGCCTCTTCTTATTTTAGCCCCTTCTTATTTCTTAAAGATTTGAATAATTATAATTTTTTACTAATACTAAATCATCTATTTAATAAATTTCACTAAATATATAAAAAAATTTATTATAAGTATAAATTTACATTATAGAATTATTATAAAAATATTATTTGCTCTAAAGTAGTAATTCCATACTACACAGATTTTTAATACAAATTTCCAGACTCCTGAAATATACCTATTTATTCCATATATATATTTTTTACATATCTTTACAGTAAAAAAATGCTTGTTCTTATGTTAGTATAGATTCACGGGTACCCCCTACACTAAAGGTTACAAATCAGTAACATTTTTAGAATTTTTAGATTGAGAGGTGTTTAATAATGAGAAAAAATATACCAACAAAATTAAAAACTATATTAGCTTTAGGAGTGCTAACCTTAGCAACAGCTTCCAGTGCTGTTACTGCAAGTGCTTCATCACTTGAAAATAATGTAAATATAAGTAACAAAAGTTTAGTATACAGTAATACTAAATACAAATTTTCTGCAAAACCAAATTGTTCTGCAAAACCAGAACTTAAGCCTGATAAAGATAATTCTTGCAAAGATAAGAATCATAATGACAAGAATTGCAACAACAATAATAAACCTGAGGATAACAATAATTCAGGCTCTACTGATAAACCTGATAACAATAAACCAGAGTCTAATAAACCTGAAGACAACAATAATTCAGACTCTACTGATAAGCCTAATGATAATAACAACTCGGGTTCTACAAGTGAAAATTTTTCAGCTTACCAAAAAGAAGTTGTTGACTTAGTGAATATAGAAAGATCTAAAGCTGGATTAAATCCTCTTACTCTTGATTCTTCTATATCAAATGTTGCTACAAAAAAATCTCAAGATATGATTGATAACAATTACTTTTCACACAATTCTCCAACTTATGGCTCTCCATTTGACATGTTGAAAAAGTTTGGAATAAGCTATAAAACAGCTGGTGAAAATATAGCTATGGGTCAAAAGACTCCAAAAGAAGTTGTAAATGCATGGATGAATTCTGAAGGTCACAGAAAAAATATAATGAATCCAAATTTCAGTAAAATAGGTGTTGGAGTAGCACAAAAAAATGGTGGTTCAATTTATTGGACACAAATCTTTGTAGGATAAAGTACTCTTTTTCCATACATATCAAAAGAGTATCTCTCAGTGATAAAAAAAATCACAAATGAGATACTCTTTTGTATCTATATTTAAAATTATTAAATCCAAGTATACATACCATAAATATTATTTAACAGTATATCCTTTAAAAATCACTTATAAAAAAATAAAAACTTCCTTATAGGTGCCATTAAATTTCTTTTATTATATACTAACAAAAAAAGAATAAAATAACATGATAAATTAATTTGATTTCATACAAAAAAGGGTGCCTCATGAACAAAAGTTCACTTTGAGACACCCCTTTTTATCAGTTTTATATAAGCATTATAATACTTTAATATTATTCAGCTAATTTTTTGTATCCTTCATATCTTTCTTTAGCATCAGCTTCAGCCTTAGCAAATAATCCATCAGCTTCTTCTGGGAATTGTTTAGCTATAGCAGAATATCTTACTTGTGCAAGTATGAAATCTCTGAAGCTTGCAGTTGGTTCTTTAGAATCTAAAGTGAATGGGTTTTTACCTTCAGCTTTTGCTTCTGGATTGAATCTATATAAATGCCAGTATCCGCAAGCAACAGCTTGTGCTTCATTAGCTACAGTTCTTCCCATACCTTCTTTTAATCCATGGTTTATACATGGAGCATAAGCTATTATTAATGATGGTCCATCATGTTTTTCAGCTTCTATAACTGCTTTGATAAATTGATTTTTATCAGCACCCATAGAAACTTGAGCTACATATACGTTTCCATATGTCATAGCCATCATTCCTAAATCTTTCTTTCTAGATTTTTTACCTGAAGCAGCAAACTTAGCCATAGCAGCAGCTGGAGTAGCTTTAGATGCTTGACCTCCTGTATTTGAATAAACTTCTGTATCAAATACAAGCACATTTACATCTTCACCAGATGCAAGAACATGGTCTAATCCACCATAACCGATGTCATATGCCCAACCGTCTCCACCTAGTATCCATTGAGATCTCTTAACTAGATAATCTTTTCTATCTTTTATAGCTTTTACTAATTCTTTAGCTTTTGCATCTGTACAATCACAAGCTGGTTTTTCTAATAATTCAACAACCTTAGCACTTGCTACTTTAGAAGCTTCTCCATCATTTCTAGAATCTAACCACTCTGTAAATACTGCTTTAGCATCTTCACAGATATCCATAGAAACTAACTCTGTCATAGCATCTACTATTTTATTTCTTATTTGCTTAACAGCTGTGTACATACCAAATCCATATTCAGCATTATCCTCGAATAAAGAGTTTGCCCAAGATGGACCTTTACCTTCATGGTTACAAGTATAAGGAATTGATGGTGCAGAAGCTCCCCATATAGAAGAACATCCAGTAGCATTAGCTATCATCATTCTATCTCCATATAATTGTGTAACTACTTTAATGTATGCAGTTTCTCCACATCCAGCACATGCTCCTGAAAACTCCATTAATGGTTGTCTAAATTGACTTCCTTTAACAGTGTTTACAGGCATAACATCACCTTTTGGAGCTACCTTATCAGGATTTACTGCAAATGCCCAATTATCTAACTCTGTGTCAAGTTGAGTATCTATTGGCTTCATAACTAAAGCTTTTTCTTTGGCTGGGCATATATCAGCACAGTTTCCACATCCTGTACAGTCAAGTGGACTAAGTTGAATTCTATATTTTAATCCTTCTAATCCTTTACCTAATGCTTTTTTAGCTTCAAATCCTTCTGGAGCATTAGCTAATTCTTCTTCAGTAACCAATACTGGTCTTATACATGAATGAGGACATATAAAAGAACATTGGTTACATTGGATACAGTTATCTATTATCCATTCAGGAACATCAACAGCTATACCACGTTTTTCATAAGCTGCAGTACCACAAGGGAATGTTCCATCTTCTATACCATTGAATGTACTTACTGGTAAGTTATTTCCTTCTTGTGCAGTCATTGGTCTTAGTATATTTTTTATGAATTCTGGCTCTTTAACTTCTTCTTTATCTGTATCAACAGCATTTGCCCAAGAAGCTGGAACTTCAACTTTAACTAAAGCATTTATTCCTGCATCAACAGCAGCGTAGTTCATGTTAACTATTTTTTCACCTTTTTTACCATAAGCTTTAACTATAGAATCTTTTAAGTATTTAACAGCATCATCTTCTGGTATTATTTCAGCTAATTTAAAGAATGCAGATTGCATTATCATGTTTATTCTATTTCCAAGACCTATTTCTTGTCCTAGTTTAACAGCATTAACTGTATAGAATTTTATATCATTTTTAGCTATATATTGTTTCATATGAGCTGGTAAATGTTCTTCAATCCCTGCTTGGTCCCATATAGTGTTAAGTACAAATGTACCACCTTTTTTAAGACCTTTTAATAAATCATATTGATAAACATATGATTGTTTATGACAGGCAATATAGTCAGCTTCATCTATTAAATAAGTAGCTCTTATTGGACTATCACCAAATCTTAAGTGAGACATAGTCACACCACCAGATTTTTTAGAGTCATAATCAAAGTAAGCTTGAGCATATTTTTCAGTATAGTCACCAATTATTTTTATAGCTTGCTTATTAGCTCCAACAGTACCATCAGAACCTAATCCCCAGAACTTACATCTTATAGTTCCTTTAGAAGCTATTTTAATTGGTTCAGATGGAGTTAAAGAAGTGTTAGTTACATCATCAACTATACCTACTGTAAATCCATTTTTAGGTTGTTCTGAAACTAAGTTATCAAAAACAGTTTTTATATCTGAAGGAGTAGTATCTTTTGAACCTAATCCGTATCTTCCACCTATTATCATAGGAGCATTTTCTTTTCCATAGAATACATCACGTACATCTAAGTATAATGGTTCACCAGTTGAACCTGGTTCTTTAGTTCTATCAAGTACACATATTCTTTCAACAGTAGATGGCATAGCATCTAAGAAATGTTTCATTGAGAATGGTCTATATAAATGAACTTTAACTAAACCATATTTTTCTCCCTTAGAATTTAAGTAATCTATAGTTTCTTCTATTGTTTCTGTTACTGAACCCATAGCTACTAATACGTATTTAGCATCTTCTGCTCCATAGTAATCAAATAAACTATGTTTTCTACCTGTTAAATTACTCATTTTTTCCATGTATTTTTCAACTATACCTACTATATTTTGATAGTATTTATTAGAAGCTTCTCTAGTTTGGAAATATATATCTGGGTTTTGAGCAGTACCACGAGCAACTGGATGATTTGGAGATAAAGCATTATCTCTAAATGCTTGAACTGCTTCAAAATTTAATAAACTTGCATAATCTTCATTTTCTAATAATTCTACTTTTTGGATTTCATGTGAAGTTCTAAATCCATCAAAGAAATGTATAAATGGTAATCTACCTTCTATTGCAGCTAAATGTGCAACAGGCGCTATATCAGCTACTTCTTGAACTGAACCAGAAGCTAATAATACACATCCAGTTTGTCTAGCAGCCATAACGTCTTGATGGTCACCAAATATTGATAAAGCTTGAGATGCTAAAGCACGAGCACTTACATGGAATACTCCTGGTAATAACTCTCCTGCAACTTTATACATGTTAGGTATCATTAATAATAAACCTTGAGATGCTGTAAAAGTAGAAGTTAAAGCTCCTCCTTGTAAAGAACCATGGAATGTTCCTGATGCCCCTGCTTCTGACTGCATTTCAACAACATTAACTGTTTGTCCAAATATATTTTTTCTTCCTTGTGATGCCCATTCATCAACTACTTCAGCCATAGTTGAAGATGGTGTGATTGGATATATAGCTGCTACATCTGTAAACGCATAGGCAACATGAGCTGCAGCTGTATTTCCATCAAGTGTTTTCATAAACTTAGCCATAATATGTATCCTCCTTGATAGCTACAATTGTACTTGTTTATAACAAGTCTATTTTTTATATTTACATATAATTTACACAACAAAACTATAAACACACATATAGTCGCGCAAATACTCTATCTTCTAATATAATACTACAGATTAGATAAAATTCCTTTGAAAATTGTAAATTAATTACATATTTAAGTAGATTTTTTTTAAAATTAAATATGTTAAGTTTTTTTCATAATTTTGTATACAATATATAATAAATTAAGTTAGATTTTTCAAACTTTTTTATCTATTTGTTCATATTAGTATAAAAAGTAAAATGCTCATCCTTATTACATGTAAATTTTTATATATATAATTTTACCATATTACATCATATTTTTGTAAGTTTTTATTACCTTTTTTATAATACCCCTTTATTTTATAAATTAATCTAATAGATTAAATTTATCCTATAGAAATTTATTACATTTAAAAATATGCTAGCAAATAAAATATCTACTAGCATAAATTTAATTTATAATATTAATCAACTATTAATTCTACTAAATCTCCGTTTTTAACGCCTGCTGCATTTCCTTCTTCCATATCAACATGCATCTCTAAATTAAAGCTATCACTAGCTCTTACTAATACATTTTCAAATACTAATGCTCTTGGTCCAGATGTTTTAACCTTTACTATTTGTTTATCAGTTACACCAAATTTAGCAGCATCTTCATTGCTCATATGTATATGTCTAGAAGCAACTATAACTCCTTCTTTCATTTCAACTTCCCCAGCAGGCCCTACTAATTTAACACCTGGAGTTCCAGCTATATCACCAGATTCTTTTATTGGTGCTTTTACTCCTAATGGGAAACCATCTGCTAAAGATATTTCAACTTGAGTATGAGCTCTAGCTGGCCCTAGTACTCTAACTCCTTTTAAAGTTCCTTTTGGTCCTACTAAATCCACTTTTTCTTCACAGGCATATTGTCCTGGTTGAGATAATGGTTTAAACTTAGTTAACTCATGACCTGCTCCAAATAATATGTCTATATCAGCTTGACTCAAATGAACATGTTTGTTAGATAATGCTATTGGTAATTTCATTGAAATTCCCTCCTTTTAATTATTTTAAATTATTGCAATACAATTATACATAATATTACCTACAAAATCAAATTATATTGAATCAATATATATCTTTAAATTTTTATATATTATATCTTTAAATTCTTGATTATCTATATAGGATACATTATCTGTATTGTTTAAATATATATTGTGTAAAAGTTTAGTATTTATACTCTTAAAGAAAAAGTCCATAACAATCTGTCCACCTTTAAATTGTGAGTCATATGATTTACTACCTCCTACTGCAATATACATGCCTATCCGTTTCTTATTTCTATCAATTGAAGGTTTATTTAATACATATTTACTTGCATATATAGCTTGAGTTCTATCAACAACAGTCTTTAATTTAGCTGATATTGAATCAAAATGTACTGGACTTACTACTATAGTTCCTTTTGACTCGTCAAACATTTTATATAATGGTTTCATATCATCATTAAACTTACAATATCCTGTTTTTTCACAAAACCCACATGCTGTACAATATTCAATATCCATATCGTATATATTAAATATTTTACAACTTAATCCATGCTCTTCTAGCATAGATTTTACTTCATTCGCTATAAAACTGCAATTTTTATTAATTCTTGGACTTCCATTTATTATCATAATCTCTGGACTTTTAAGTTCTTTTTTATCATTCAAACCCATAATCAATCTACCTATCCTTTAACATAACTATTAAAATATCATCATCATAACTATCTTTTGATGAGAAGTTCTTTAAATCCAATTTTAGATTCTCTACTATTAACTGTTGATTTAATCTAAAGTTTTCTTTTAGAAAGTTTTCTAATCTGTTTATACCATACTCTTCTTTTGATGAATTCTTTATCTCTAAAATTCCATCAGTATACATACATACCATTGCATAATCTTCCATTGAAAGAGTATTATTTTCATAAGTAGCATCTTCCATTATTCCAATAGGTATACCCTTTTTACAATTTAAATTAGTTTCTATTGTACCATCCTTCTTTACAACTACAGGACTATAGTGACCTGCATTAGATATTGTAATAATATTTTCTTTAGTATCTATAATACCTACCAAGCACGTTGTAAATACCCCCATTTTGTCAAACTCATCATATAGCATTCTATTTAAATTAGTCATTACTTCTCTTGGTGTATTATATTGATTACATAATACTTTAAAAGCACCTTTTATCATTGCGACAACATAATTTGATACCATTCCATGTCCCATTACATCAGCAACAATATAAACTATATGTTCATCATCTACTTTTGTAGCATAATAAAAATCTCCACCTACTACCCTTGCTGGTTTATGGTAAAAATAAAGTTCTTTCTCATCATTACAATCCATTTTACCCTTATCCATAATAAGCTGTTGTTGTTTATTTAGTATATTCAACTCATTTTCAAGAACTTTGTGTTTTACTTCCTTTTCATTATATTCATATAATTGCATCCCAACAGAAACTTGTTTGGACAATATACTAAGAATATTTAAATCATCACTAGTATAGCTTTTACTGTTTGCACAAACTATACATCCTATAGTCTCATTTTTATCCTGAAGTTTGTAATATATATAACTTTCCAAATTTATTCCCTTTTTTGAACATGGTTTTAAGTTATTTAGGTACCCTCCTAATGATTCTTTCTTTAAAAATGTATCAATCATAGGATATAAATTAGTTTTCTTTTTTTGCTCAACATTGTAACAGCTAAATATAGTATCCTTATTACGATGACCAGTTATAATTATTAAAGCTTCTTTACTATTAGTAATATTGCACGCTTGTTTACTTAAATTTTCTAAAAACCCATCAATACTTTTATTAAGATATAGTTTTTTCGTAGCTTCATTTATAGCACTTATTGAGCCTCTTAACTTATCAATTAAAATTTGTACATTATTATTTTTATTAGTTATTTCTATTGACAAACTTAGGAGTGATGCAACAGAGGATATAAAATCTATATCTTGTTCTGTTAAATAATCATCCTCTTTTAAAAAGCAAGTCATAAATCCAACAACTACATTATTTATTATAAAAGGAAAAACGATTCTCCCAATATAACCTTCAGCTTTTGCTAAATCTCGTTCACCTTCTGCCCTAGAATCTTCAAATACATTTTCCACATATATTATCTTTTTTTCATTTACAGCTTCATGTATATACTCTGGATACGTGTCAAAATCAATTTTTGCACCTTTAAGACTATTTATTGGAAAAATTTGAGGTACATATTCTAAGGTTTGTGAACATACTAAGTAGGCATATTTAGAATCATTTTTATAAAATAGATTTACACATGCCTTTGTGGGATGAACAACTTCTAACATTTTTTCTATTATGTCATCTTTTATATTAAAAAAATCTGTAGATTCAGTCACCATAGCGGATATCTCCACTAAATTCTTCATTTTATAACTGCCATTAGTCATACTCAATTTCTCCCCCTATATATTAAACTATTTATTAGTATTTTAACATACATTCTTTATAGTAAAAACAAAAATAACGACAAAACTAGCAACTAATATCCAGTTAAATCCTGTCAATAATCCTATAAGTAGCAATGTAATTAATGTATTTAGACCTGTTCTCCCTTTTTCATCCATAAAAGTAATTTTGGAAATGTCGATATTATTCTTTACATTATTTATATGCTCTTTTACTTGTTCTTCCATATTTCTTTTATAGAGAATGTAAACTACGCCAATTAAAAACACTCCTATACCTAATACCAAGTTTAAATTAAATGCTACCATAAGCAATATTGAACCAAAAGCTAGCTTTAAGAGTTTAAAAAATACACTGTCTATCTTTAAAGTTATATTTCTAATTTCTTTACATTCATCTCTTAAGGAATATCCACTTGAATCTAAATTATTAATCTTTGTTTTTACAATTTCTGAATAAAAAAGTTTTATTATCCCATTTAACATTTTCATCACTCCTAAATATTTTCTAAATATTTTACATATACTTGTAAGTTTTACAATTATAATATTTTTTATACTTGGTAATAATAAAAAATAACAAATATTTTATGATTTAGTATTTATTGTAAATAAGTTATTGAAGCTTTATTAGTTAAGTATAGATTTTTTAATAAATATTTTTATAATTAGAAGGAAGTGTTTTTGTGCAAATAGAACAACTTGATTTAGAAACGAGAAATAAAATATACTGCTACACTAAAAAAATTCTTAGAAAATACCAAAAATGCATAACATCTGGAAAATTAACAGCAGATAAATTTGCAGATAATATATTATCTCATGATTTTATCGGTAGTATAGTTGATGAAAAAATAGTTAATGAATCAGACTTTAAGGCATCTTATATAGACTATATCGAAACTTTAATAAAGATTCAGAATGAAAATTTATTTAACCTAAGAAAAAAATCTACTAAAACTGCAAAGTGTTTCAATATCTCTCAAATAACCCAATTAAAAAACTTACTAAGTAGTACTGGCTATAACTTATTAATTCCATATAAATACTTAACTTCTAAAGATATAGAAGGAATCGTTACTCTTATTAATACTGGGTCTATTGAACTTGGAAATGAGAGAATCTATAATTATATATCAAAAGCTTGATAATCTAAATTTATTATAAAAAGGCAATTTATTTAATAAAAAATACTTTTAATATTAAATAAATTGCCTTTTTAATTTTGGACTAAACAATACTATCCAAGTGCCTTTTCTAATTTAGATAAATGTTGTATTGGATAATACTTCAATAGTTCTTTAAATTGTTCTACTGATAAACCTTCTGTTGTTGTATATATTCTTATTTTTTCATCTAGGTCACTATTAATAAATTTGTTTTTTAAATCCTCAAAATTTACACTACTCATTTTACATCACTCCTTATGTAACATATTCATTTGTATTATTTTATCCAAATCCATAAAATTTATTCCATAAAAATGTATCTATCTAAAATTTAATAAAAAAAGCTATCTCAATTTAGAAATTCCTTTCTATATTTGAGATAGCTCTAGCTAAACTAATAGCCAATAGTTACAAATAATTATTTATTAACTATCTGTTGCTTTTTCCAGCCATTTGTTGTTCAGCCATTTCAACTAATTTTTTAGTCATGTATCCACCTACATAACCATTTTCTCTTGCAGTAAGGTTTCCTTTATCAACTTGTTGATAATTAGTCATACCAAGTTCATTAGCTATTTCTAATTTCATTTGGTTTAAAGCTTCTTTTGCTCCTGGTACTACTGTTCTGTTGTTGTTATTGTTACTTGCCATGTTGATTACCTTCCTTCTGTTTAATTTATTTTGTGTTGCTGATAATATTATGTGATTTTAAACATTTTTAATTCAGGTAATTTTTAGCAATTAAAACCTGCCAAATGTCCAGTAGAAAAAGCTATTTGCAAATTGAAACCTCCTGTATATGCATCTATATCTATTACTTCTCCAGCAAAAAATAAACCTTCTACTAATTTTGATTCCATAGTACTTGAGTTTATTTCATTTACTTTTACACCACCAGAAGTTATTATAGCTTCATCAATAGGTCTATATCTCTTTACTGTAAACTTTAAATTTTTTAATAAATGGACTAAGTTTTTTCTCTGTTCTCTAGAAATTTGATGAACAACTGTATCTGGATTAATTTCACTTAAGTTTATTATTACAGGTATCAGTTTTTTTGGAAGTAAGTCATCCAATGATTTTTCAAATTTTTTATTTGTATACTTCTGAAAATCTTTTTGAACTCTTTTATCCAATTTTTCTTCATCTAATGCAGGTTTTAAATCCAACAATATAGTGTAATTTTCTTTACTCGTATCTTTCATTCTACAACTTGCAGACTTGATTATAGGTCCATCTAAACCGAATTTAGTAAATTCAAGTTCTCCAAAATCACTATAAACTTTCTTTTTTTTGCTATTAAACACTCTTATCTCAACATTTCTCAATGATAATTTTTCTAAATCTTTTGTAAAACTTTCTTGTACTTCTATACCAACTAAAGATGGTTTTGTATCTACAATTGTGTGTCCCTGTGAAATTGCAAATTTATATCCATCACCAGTAGAACCAGTAAGTGGGTAACTTAATCCACCAGTTGCTACTATAACTGAATCACACTTAATTTCTTTCTTATTGTTTAAAATTACTTTCTCAATTTTATTATTTTTAGATATTATTTTTTCTACTTTCGAATTTAATAATATATTTACTTTTTTAATTTTGAGTTGTTTTTCAAGAGCCTTTACAACATCAAATGCTTTATCACTTTCTGGAAAAACTCTTTTCCCTCTTTCTGTTTTAGTTTTTACCCCAAGATTATTAAACATACTTATTACATCATCATTTGTAAAAGTATAAAAAGCGCTATACAAAAATTTTCCATTTGTAGGAACATTTTCTATTAATTCCTCTATATCACAAGTATTAGTGATATTACATCTACCTTTCCCTGTTATTGCAAGTTTTTTTCCTAATTTATGGTTTTTCTCAACTAATATTACATCACAGCCTCTTTCACATGCAGTTGATGCAGCTATCATTCCTGCTGGTCCACCACCTATTACTACTACCTTCTTCAAATAATCACTCTTTTCTACCCTTAATATTTTTAATTTAAACCATTTACCATATAACTCAAATCAATTTAATTTCAAAAGTTTAAACAGTGCAGGAGCTCCTGCTACTCCATAAAAAACAACCACTGTATTCTTAATAAAATTCATAAAAATTATACTAATACTAGAGTCACTTATATTTAAAGTGACTATTAGCATTGAAATAAACAACTTAATGCCAATATATAACATTCCTATTGTTACTATCCCAATCAAAAACCTACATATTCTTGAAAAAATTATATTTTTACTCTTCTTGCTTTTACTACTAAAGTTAATTTTTTTGTTATTATTATCTGTGTTAAATTTAACAAATCTATCCTCAACTATATATCCAAACACAAACCCTACTATAATACCAAACTTTTCAAAATATTCTGGGCTATTTAGAAATATAGCTACTATTACAAATGGTACAAGTAAAGCTACAAGTAAAATATAATTTTTATTATCATCAATATAGTCAAATATTTTTACAAATATTACTGTAAAAAATATACCTAATATCCAACCAGTTATCACATCTATTGGCCAATGAACAGCTAAGTATAGCCTAGACAATCCTACTCCTAAAACCATTACTACACCTATTAAATGGATATATCTCCTTTTAAATATAGTCATAATACTAACCCAAAACGTGGTTGCAGTTTGAGTATGAGCACTTGGAAAAGAATAACCTCCAGCCGTAGAAACTCGAAGTGACTCAATACCCTTTATTCCTATTGGTCTGGGGGCTTTTACAAACTCTTTGATACCTAAATTTACAACAAAATTTCCAATTATAGCAAACAGTATTTTCTGTCCATATTTTTTATTTATACACCAGTATATGATTGTTGTAATTAATATTAATAATGGTGCTTCTGTACTTATCGTGAATAAAAGAAATATAAAGTTTAAAATTGGATTTCTAAAATTTTGGAAAAATAATAATATACTTAATTGAATATCCATACAGTATCTCCTTTACTAAAATTTTATACACTTAACCAAAAAGCACTAACTCCCTTAGAGATTAGTGCTTTTGATTCACATTTAAGTCTATTCTACATCCTCAACTATACCTATGTAAGGTAAATTTCTATACTTCTCAGCATAATCTATTCCATAACCAACAATAAACTTATCTTCTATAACAAATCCAACATAGTCTACAGGTATATTAGCCTTTCTTCTTTGAGGTTTGTCAAGTAGAGTACATAGTTTTAAAGATTTTGGATTTCTAGTTTTTAAAGCTGCAACTAGATTACTTAATGTTAAACCAGAATCTATTATATCCTCTACAATCAACACATTCTTTCCTTCAATATCTACATCCAAATCTTTTAATATTTTAACTGTTCCAGAAGACTCTGTTGAGTTTCCATAACTTGTAACACTCATAAAATCTATATTTACATCCAAATCTATACATCTTATTAAATCTGAAACAAATACACTAGCTCCTTTAAGTATACCTACCACTAGTAAATCTTCACCTTTAAAGTCTTCTTCTATTTCTTTTCCTAATTCATAAACTTTTTCTTTTATTTGTTTTTCTGTCAACATTTTTCCTGTAACTTTGTACATTTTGTATCCTCCCGCTTTCCTTCTATTAACTTATATATTATAGCATACCAAAATATCAATTAAAATCTTTTTCAGGATTTTTAAATCTAAATTAACAGCTTATCCATACTTTCTTGCTTTTTCCATTAAAAATTTGGAATAAATATTCCTTTGTATTATAATCTATATGTACACATATTAATCAGCTATTTTTATCAATTATATAATTTTATTTTTGGAGGTACTTTTATGAGCACAAACCATGGAGCTAATCTATATAGTTTATCTAGTAAATATGGCTTTTCAAAAGAAGAATTTATGGATTTTAGCTCAAATATAAATCCTTTTGGTACATCAAATTTAGCCAAACGATACATTGTAAACAATATGGATATAGTATCTATGTATCCTGACCCTGATTACATAGACTTAAAAACTTCTATATCCAGTTACTGCAAATGTTCTATAGATAATATAGTACTTGGTAGTGGAGCTACAGAACTAATTTCATCATTTATACATACAATTAATCCTAAACATGCTCTTTTACTCTCTCCTGCTTATTCAGAGTATGAAAAAGAGCTATCCAAAATTAATTGTTCTATAGATAAATACTTTGCCAAAGAAGAAGATAATTTTCATATAAATTTGGAAAATCTTATAAAGACTATAAACGCTAAAGATTATGATTTGGTAGTAATTTGTAATCCTAATAATCCAACTGGATTTGCATTTACTAAAGTAGAAGTAATAGAAATTTTAAAAAACACAGACTCATTTTTGATGATTGATGAGACTTATGTAGAGTTTACTGATACAGATATATACTCTTGTACTCAAGTAGTTGATGATTATTCTAATTTATTCGTTATAAGGGGTACATCAAAGTTTTTTTCAACACCTGGCATAAGGCTTGGATATGGTCTTATATCTGATACTAATGTTAAAAATGAAATAAATAAAAATCTAGATTTATGGAATATAAACATAATAGCTTCTAAAATGGGAGAAATCATGTTTAGTGATTTAAGCTTTATATCAAGTACTATTTCTTTAATGAACACTGAAAGAGATTACTTACTTAAAGAACTTAAAAATATAAAAAGCTTAGATGTATATGATACTAAGGGTAACTTCATACTGTGTAAAATTAAGACAAGGGAATTGACTGCTAAATCTCTTCGCGAGAAACTAATTCCGCAAAAAATAATAATAAGAGATTGTTATTCATTTGAAGGTCTAGATGAGTATTTCTTTAGAGTATGTATATTAAAACCTAATGAAAATAAATTACTAATATCATCTCTTAAGGCAATTTTTAAATAAAAAATTACTTTATTTTATAATTTTTTATATTAAATCAAATATATTTTCATCATTTCAACAATGAAAAAGAGGCTTATCTATTTTGAGACAGCCTCCTTTTTCATTATTTACAAACTAAACACTTTGATTTTCTATATTTCCTTTTTTACTCATTCCATCATTTATTTTATCTACTACTGCTGCTATTGCATTATCTCCTGATACATTACATGCTGTACCAAAACTGTCTTGAGTTAAGTATAAAGCTATCATTAAACTTGCAAGACCACCATCTGATGGTATTCCAACCATTGGTAAGAAAGGAAGTGCACTCATTATAGCTCCACCTGGGGCTCCTGGTGCTGCAACCATTGCTATACCTAACATTGCAATATAAGGGAATAATACATCTACGCCATGTGGCATACCATTCATCATCAAAACAGCTGTTGTAAATCCTGTTATTGATATCATACTACCTGATAAGTGTATTGTTGCACAAAGAGGTACAACAAACTCTCTTATTTGCTTACTTACTCCGTTTTTTTCTGCACAACCAACATTAACTGGTATAGTTGCTGCTGAAGATTGAGTACCTATCGCTGTTAAATATCCAGGCACTTGATTTTTTAACATTTTTACTGGATTTTTTCCTGAAAACATTCCTGCTGCTGTAAATTGACATGCCATGTATACAAAATGTAAAGGGATTACTACTAAATATACTTTCCAGAATACCCCTAATATTGTCCATACTTGTCCTGCTATAGTTATATTTGCAAAAGTTCCTGCTATATATAAAGGTAATAAAGGTATAATTACTGTTGACAACGTTTTCGTTACGATATCTTGGAATTCTTGGAAGAAATTAAATAAAGTCTCTCCTTTTCCGTGATTTCTTAAAGCTGATATTCCAAGTCCCATTACAAATGCAAACACTATTGCTGCTGTTACATCTACCATAGGCTCTAATGGAATTGTGAATATTGGAGCTAACATTCCTGCCTCTGGGTCTCCAATTTGACTTGCAACACTTGCATCAATAAAATTTGGGAAGACTAATGTAGATACTACAAATGACAATAATCCCGCTATTAGAGTAGAACCATATGCTATTGCTGTAGTTATTCCCAATAGCTTTCCTGCACCTGTTGCTAAATCAGCTATACCTGCTGTTACAAAACCTATAATTATAAATGGTATAACAAATTTTAGGAATGCTGAGAATAAAGTACTAACTGTTACTAATATTTGTACAATTATTTCTGGTGCATAACTTCCGATTAAAATACCGACTATGATACCGATGATTAGTTTGGGCACTAAACCTAGTTTTTTCTTCATAATATTTACCCTCCATAACTTTTTTAAATTAAGTATCCTTGTACATTGAGTACTTAGTTAAATATTGGATATCCACTTATTATGATAATAGAGTTTTACCTCTCCGTCAACAACTTAACCATTTTTTGTTAATAAAAAAAAGAATAACAGATATAAATTGTTATTCTTCTTCATCTTTTATAGAAAAGTCTACATTTTCAATTATATTTGAATGTTTATCCTGTTTTGCAATAACTCTATACTTATTAATTTCTTCATTCACGATACCTATACTCCAAATTAATACTATAGCGTCATCTATAAAACCAAATGCCCCTGCAATCATCTCAGGAATTATATCAACTCCAGATACAAAGTAGGATATAGTAAAAATTAATACAGAAACTACTTTTATTTTATCAACTATATTGATTCTTTTATCTGTCATAAAATCCGGTAGTTTAAGTAAATCAAATACAAAAACCAAACCAAATTTAGCATCTTTAAATCTCACCAAAATTTTTTTAAGAACATCTAAAATTATATTAATAACTCTTTTTAGAAAATCCATATTTATCACCTCTTATAATTATAGGTTATTCTACATTATAACCGATATAATTAATTTGATGAATATATTAGATATAAATTTTATCAATTAGTTTACATTTAAATTATAGTAACTCATAAATTATAGTAACTCAATTCCTGCACTACTACAATTTTTAATCATATCCTGTGGCCATACTCCAACTTGTACTTCTCCTATATGAGCTTTTTGTAAGAAATACATACATATTCTTGACTGACCAATTCCTCCACCAATTGTATATGGAAGCTCACCATCTAAAAGCATCTTATGATAGTCAAATTCTTTTCTATCTTCACATCCAGCAAGTTTTAATTGTCTATCAAGAGATTCTTCGTCAACTCTAATTCCCATTGAAGATAATTCTAATGCTGAATCTAAAATAGGGTTATAAAATAATATATCTCCATTCAGTTCCCAATCATCATAATCAGGGCTTCTTCCATCATGTTTTTCTCCTGATATTAATGTCTTTCCTATTTGAGTTATAAATACTGCCTTCTTGTCTTTTACAATTTTATCTTCTCTTTCCTTTGGAGATAATTCTGGATACATATCTTCTAATTCTTGTGATGTTATAAAAGTTATTTCTTCTGGTAATATTTCTTTTATACCTTCATACATACTACATACAAATATTTCAGTATCTTTAAACACTCCATACAATCTTTTTACAACATCTTTTAAAGTCTTTTCATTTCTGCTACTTTTATCTATAACCAATTCCCAATCCCACTGGTCTACATAAAGAGAATGTATGTTATCCAATTCTTCATTTTTTCTTATTGCGTTCATATCTGTATATAAACCACTACCAACTTCAAAACCGTATTTTTTAAGAGCTAATCGTTTCCATTTTGCAAGTGATTGAACAATCTCTGCATTTTTATTCATAAATGGTATATCAAAACTTACAGCCTTTTCTCCATTTAAATTATCATTTGTACCTGTCTCAGGTAGTACAAATAACGGTGAAGAAACTCTTATAAGATTTAATTCATTGCTTAGTCTCATTTCAAAAAAATCTTTTAATTTTTTTATAGCTATTTGTGTATCAATTACATTCAAACTACTTTTATAATCCTTCGGTATTATTGTGCTCATATTATTCACTCCCTAATTTATATATTTTTCCATTAAAAAAACCCTTCATCCCTATATAAAAGGGACGAAAGGTTGCTTTTCCGCGGTACCACCCTGATTAGCTTGAAATAAATCCAAACCCAGCTCATAATGTACAGATATTACTCGATACATCCCAATATGATAACGGTTTGGTTCCGACTAAGCCTACTCTTTTAAAATTTCGGTTAGCAACTCCAGGATGTTCTTCACTATAGACTTCATATTGGTCTCACACCATCACCAACTCGCTTTAATTACATTCTATAACTACTCTTCCTTTCAACGTCTTTAAGAGTTTAATTCAGTAAAATTTAGCTCTCTTGTGTGTTCTATTTGTTCATAATAGTATGATAAGTGATTAGTTAAAATTTGTCAAGTTTATTATTTTGTTATTTTTACACACCTTATAACTTTTTACCTATACTTTATAAATTTTCAAATGTAGTCTTTAATCTATCCATACATTCTTTTAATAGAGACTGTGGACATGCTACATTTATTCTTTCAAATCCTATTCCTTCTTTTCCAAATATATAACCTTCGTCAAATAATACATTAGCTTTTTTAAACATTAAATCTTCAAGTTCTACTTCATTCAATCCATAAGCAGTAAAATCTAACCATGCTAGATACGTTCCTTCTGGATAAATAAGTTTTACTTTTGGTAAATTTTCTTTTAAGTATTCATCAATAAATTTTATATTACTATCTAAATATTCATTCAATTCATTAAGCCAATCTTCACTTTCATTATATGCTGCTATTGTGGCTACAATAGCAAAAGGATTTGGTGAAGTTGCAACTCCAACAGCTGTAACCTCTTCTTGATATTTCTTTTTTAATTCATCATTATTTACTATTATGTTAGACAATTGCATTCCAGCCAGATTAAACGTTTTACTTGGAGCTATACATGTAACTATTTTATCTTTGTACTCTGGACATAATGATTGTAAAGGAGTATGTTTAAATCCTTTTCTAATTAAATCAGAATGTATCTCATCAGCTATTATCCACAGATTGTATTTTTTACATATTTCTACAACCCTTTTTAATTCATCTTCTCTCCAAACTCTTCCCACAGGGTTATGAGGGCTACAAAGTATAAGTACTTTACTACACTTAGCTTTTTCTTCTAAATCATCATAATCCATTCTATAAGTCCCATTCTCATATACTAGAGGATTGTTTATAACTTCCCTATTATTGCTTTTTATCTTAGCTTCAAATGGGTAATACACTGGCTTTTGAACTATCACACCTTCATTAGAATCAGTTAATATTCTTACTAAAATAGCAATAGCTGGTACAACACCTGGACTAAAAATAATATCTTCTCTATTTATTTCCCAGTTAAATCTCCTTTTATACCATCCACAAACTGCATTGAAGTATTCCTCACTATCATTAGAACTATATCCAAATATTTTGTGGTCAACTTTTTTATATAATGCTTCTATTATTGGTTCTGCACATTCAAAATCCATATCTGCAATCCAAAAAGGTAAACCATCTTTTTGCGCTTTTGGTGAACAATTAGTTCTAAAATCCCATTTTATACAATCTGTTCCTACCCTATCTATTACTCTGTCAAAATTATATTTACTCATTTTACCCCTCCTAAAAATACAAATTATATAATTATTAAGTCTATTACTAGATGAAATTTAGCATATTTTTACAATTATACATATTATAATAATAACACTTTTTTGACCAATAGGTTTAAAATATAATTATTTTTATTAACATAATTTTTTTCAACATTGCAAAAACAATTTCACTATATCAAAATAAAATTGCTCATATTAATTGTTTTTCAATTAACATAAGCAATCTTTTTCTATAATTTATATAATTTTAAATAGAGAATTATTAGTTTGGATATTATCCTAATCTCTTTTCAACCAATCTACACCATATATCTACACCATATTCTAAAGCTTTTGTATCAAATGTTACATTTGGATTATGGAATCCTGGTGTAGCATCAGCTCCCAATCCAATATATGTAGTTTTACACTTTAGGTTTTGTGTATAATAGTGGAAATCTTCTCCTCCAGAATTTTTAAATATACCTATTGATGCATCAGTTCCCAATACATCTTTTATAGTTTCTTCAGCTAAGTTTACAAGCTCTTCATCAAATTCGGCTGCCGGTACTCCATCCTTTGAAAGTAATACAGCCTCTGCATTTATAGAACTTGCAGCAGTTTTTACAGCATGTATAGCTTTTTCTTTTAATTCCTCTATTATATCATTACTTTCTGCCCTTATATCTAAAGCCATAAATGCTTCATCTGGTATATTATTATAAGTTTCTCCTTTAACCGATACATTTGTTACTTTTATAGAGTTTGGTACAGCTGGATTTACTCTTATAGCATTTATTGCATTTACAGCTAAGCAAACAGCATCTACTGCATTTACTCCCAAATGTGGTTTAGAACCATGACAAGTAATACCTTTAATCGTAAATTCCATTATACAACTAGCACAATGATACATTGCAGGTATAGCCTTTCCCAACCTACAATCTTGCCCAGGTCTTAAATGCATGCCCACCATTTCTTCTACATCATCTAACAAACCAGAATCAATTACTCTTAATGCTCCATATAATTTTTCTTCGCCTGGTTGAAAAAGTATTTTTAGTTTTCCTCTCTTTACCAGATTTCTTTCTTTTATTAACTTTGCAGCTGTTAAAAGCATAGAAGTATGACCATCATGACCACAAGCATGTATCATTTTCTTTTCTCCATCTATTATAAATTCCAACGCATCCATATCTGCTCTTATAGCAAATACTGGTCCTTCTTTTTTAGAGTCTATGGTTACAATAATACCAGTTCCTGCAATACCTTTATTAATATTTTCAAACCCCATTTTTTCAAGCTCTTTTAAAATAAAGTCTGATGTCTTGTATTCTTCAAATCCCTTTTCTGGTATAGTGTGTAGATAGTCATACACTTTATGTACATACTCAATATAATCTTTGGTAGTTTCCATAATATAATTCCTCCTTAAAATTTTAAACCTTAAATTTATCTTAAATTTTTATTATAATTACCTATACTACGAAATAATTCATTATAAGCATTGCAATACATCCATTTAAGGTTGCTATTACAAACATGTGTGGATAGTATTTTGTCTTTAATTCAGCTGTTCCTAAAAGTCTACCCATAAATTGTATCTGAGCTCCTGAAAGCAATAACATTGGTAAGAGAATTGCAACATGTGCTTGGTTTATCTGACCTGCTGTAAACAAACCTGCTATTACTCCAGATGCTCCTCCCATTGATATAAATATTGTCATTATAGCAGTTGCTGCAACACCTGGAAGACCAAATATGCTCATTACAGGTGTAAATATTGTACCTATTAAATCTAAAAGACCTGTTAAATTGAATACAGAAATTATAGCAAAACCAAAGATAACATTTGGAGCCATTGAATTTGTACTTATTTGAAATCCATTTCTAGCGCCTCCAATAAATGCGTCTATCACATTTCCTTTTTTAACTTTTACTTCTTTTTTTGCTACCTCACTCATATTAAGCTTCCCCCTTGTCAAATTTATTTAAATATAATCTAAGCAAGTTTGCCCCAACAAATTTCATAATTAATATTAAAGCAAGTGGTATAAATATTGGTACATCTCCTATAAATGGAAATAATGCTGCTCCAGAAGCAAAGAAATTTGTTATTGCAGATGCACCTGAAAATTGAAATGCACAAAATACAGCCTTTTGTTTTTCATCTATATATCCATCATCCTTAAGTTCTTTGGTCATAGATGCAGCTGCATCTGTAGATTGCAGACTAGCTATTAAAGTTAGCCCTGCAAATCCAGGTAATCCTAATAATGGTTTTAATAGTGGACTAAGAAGTTTTTGAGCTGCCTTCATTCCATCTAGATGGTCTATAACTCTAACTACTCCAAGTGCAAACATAACTGATGGTATTAGTGTCAATGCATATAACCACCCATCTCTAGGACCAGTACCTCCATCTCCTCTAAAGTTTGCAGCCAATGTACCTACACCATCATTAACGGTTCCTAGCGTTCCAAAAGAACCCAATACATTGTTAAAGTCCAATACTTTTAATGGACCTGGTGCATCTTTAAATATTCCTGAAAAAAATAATGCACCCAATATTAATGCCACGTACCCATACCATTTTACCTCTACTTTTTCTGTTGTTGATTCCAATTTGCTCATGTAAATTCTCCCTCCTATTTGAATAAAATTTATTAGTACATTTATTCAATAAGCAAAACTTGTGCCAATACTTTAATGATAAGGGTTTTTTATTTATATTTTTACTGTAAATTTATGCCAATAACCAAATAACTTATAATTACTAACTTCTTAAATTTATAAGTAGATTATTTTTTTTGTTACTTACCAATATAAACCTCACAATACAGAAAATCACCTTACTTATCTTTCAAAATACACTTATAAATAGGTTTTTATAGGATAAAAGCCTAAAAAAACCTATTATTTAATCAAATCTCTAAATTTATTCTATTATTTGTTGTATAATATAACTTATCTTATACTTTAAAGAAAAATAAATACTACTTTTCGGGGAGAAACAAAATGGACAAAAAAAAATTAATTCTTATAACATATGATAAATTAAACAGTGACCACTACAAAGAAGAGTTGATAAGCTTTTTTGGAGATGAAATAATCATAGAAACACAAAATATACTTGATGGTATAAAAGAAAATTTAGAGGGAGATGTAGTTCTTTCTCTATCACCTTTAACTAGTAATTTTTTAATAAAGCATTTTAAAGAAGACATTGAAATTATTCATGGAGCTAAAGCACTTTCAAAACTTGGCTATGAAAAAATGATGCAATTACCTCCAGGTACAAAATCATTGCTTATGACCACCAATAAAACTTCAGCATTTGAGATGGCTACTTATCTATATAAAATTGGAATAAATCATATAGATTTTGTACCAACATATCCAGATTGTGACGAAATATATGATTTAGATACAGCCATAACACCAGGTCAGATTAGATTTATACCAAAATACATAAAAAATATTGTTGATTTAGGATGGAGAAAAATTTCATTGGATACATATATGTCACTATTAGTAGTACTAAAGCTAAAAAACGAGAAATTCATAGAAAAATTATACAAATTATCCAAAGAGACACTAAGTCATGACTTCTTGAATACGTCATTAGATAATATATCTAAATTAAAAACTATACTTTACATGACTATTGATGAAATAGGTGACGGTCTAATATTTTTTAATACCTTTAACAAAGTTACTTTTGTAAATAAATCTTTGCTTAGTATGTTGGAACTAGATAAAAAACTTATAAAATCTCCCTCCTTAATGGAATATCTGCCAAAGAGTTTCTTAGATAAAATTACAAAGAATTTAAATATAGATAATATGATTATATACATAGATGAAATAGATAAAAAATTCATACTTTCTAAAAAACCATTTTATCTTTATAAAAATATAGAGGGTTGCTTAATTACATTAAAGGATGTGAACAATATAGAAATATTGGAACAGAAAATAAGAAGTGATTCTGTTAAAAGAGGTTATATAGCTAAATATAAATTTAATAATATCATTGGAAACAGTGCTATTATAAAAGATTGTATTAAAAAAGCAAAAAAAATGGCTCTCACAGATAATCCTGTATTAATAACAGGTGAAACAGGGACGGGTAAAGAAGCTTTTACTCAATCAATACACAATCATTCAAATAGAAAAAATAAACCTTTTGTAGCAATAAATTGTGCTTCATTACCAAGTGAATTACTTGAAAGTGAACTATTTGGATATGAAGATGGTTCTTTTACTGGGGCAAAAAAAGGAGGAAAAAAAGGATTATTTGAATTAGCTCACACTGGCACTATATTTTTAGATGAGATAGGAGACATGCCACATAATTTACAGGTTAAACTTTTAAGAGTCTTACAAGAAAAAGAAATCAGAAAGATTGGTGGTACAAGTATCATTCCAATTGATGTGAGAATATTAGCTGCCACAAATAAAGATTTAGAAAAATTAATTATAGAAAATAAATTTAGGATGGATTTATTTTATAGAATAAGTATGTTCACTTTAGATTTACCTCCTCTTAGAAACAGATTAGAAGATATACCTCTTCTTTTAGAATCATTTTTAAAAGAACTTCCCTATAAAAACATCAAACTCGATAAAAGTCTTTTAGAAGCTCTAAATTCATACACTTGGATGGGTAATATTAGAGAACTAAGAAATTGTATTGAATATATGGCTTACATGGGCTCTAATTATCTTACAATAAATGATTTGCCACAAAATATAGCTTCAAAATTAAATAATAATCATCTGTCAAATGATGTATCTATATTCAATGATTTAAGTCAATATGACAAAAACATATGTATTTCTATCCTAAAATCATTGTACATGAAACCAATGGGAAGAACAAAGCTAATGAAATTTATGGAATATAATGTTACAGAATATGAAGTAAGAAATATGCTAGAATATTTAACACTCAATGGATACTTAATTTCTGGTAAAGGAAGAAAGGGTTCATCTATAACTGAAAAAAGCATAAAAATAATAGAAAATAATATAATTTAAATCTATAGTAATTCATCTTTACTTTATCAAATTTTATATCTATAATTATAAGGTTTTATTTTTCTATAAATTTTTTATAAATTTTTTTAGAAAAGAATAAAACTTACTTCTATCAGAAAAAGCTATGAAATTAGCATTTTATTACTAATTTCATAGCTTTTAATATTAATAAATTAATTGATTTAAGATTATTGACTGATAATTATAAAGTACGTCTGTTAAAGGTGTAAATTCTGAACCAATTCCAAATTTTAATTCTGCAAATGCCTCTAAATAGTCTGGGTCACATACATCTTCTTGCGTTAAGTCTTGCTTTACCATTTCAGTAGCAAGATAAATTGCTAGTGATTGTATAAAAGCATCCGTTGGCATAGGATATCCTCCAAGCCTATTTGACATACCAAAAGCCTTAGCCTTTTCACTTATCATATCGTTTATTTTATCATAATTTTGAGAATCTTTTTTAGATATTTTTAAGCCCATAACACTAGGATACGTTTGTATTGGTGATGGATTACTTTGCTCTGCAACTATATACTTTAATTCTAAAGCCTTAGTCAATATAACTTCATCCATATACTCATTTACACCAAATACATTTATATCTTTTCCATATTTTTTAACTTGTTTTTCAATATCTTCATTTAAAAACTGCTTGACTTTGTTTTTATCTTCTTCAGTGTTTATATTTGGTGTATTAACTTGTACAAATTGCAACCCTATATTTTTACAAGTATCCTTAATCTTTTCTAGTCTTTTAGCTATATTAGCATCTTTCAAGTCATCCGTAGAAACATAATGAATAAAAGCTTTTGCTCCCATTTCTTTTGAACGTTCAGCTAATACCTTTCCTCTTTCTTCTGTATCAATTCCTAAGTTTACATCAACATATTGGCTTAATTGGTTTTTGTCATCTCCCATAGGTGCAGAAATAGTTATTATTTCTGGGCGCTTTTCCTTTACCTTTTGTAAAGCAGGCAAAAGCCCTGCTTGGTCAGTTGATACTACAATCGCCTGAATTTCTTCATCATCAGCCAACTTTACTATCTTATTTATAGAACTATCTATATTAGAAGTAAAATTTGATGGTAATACAACATGTTTTATAGTTTGTTTAACTTTAGATTCACCATCTTTTTCTTTATCAATTTCATTAGCTTCCTCATATTCTTTTACCATATCTTCTACCATATTGTATTGTACTTTATTTTCAGATAATGGTTGAGTTACTACCGCAACTTTAAAGTCATCTATAATTTTCTTTTTATCTTTCTTACCTGCAAGCAAACTACAGCCTGTAAGTCCAATGATTAAACATATGGATAGCATAAATGCTATTATTTTTCTAAGCATTAGTTAAAACCTCCTAAATTTGTACTTTCTTATCACTATTACTAATTTTATCATACTTCAAAGAAAAATTATATTATAAAAAATTATATGCATATTATTCTAATCCAATCTAAAAAGTACTATGGGTAGGTTTTAATTAAACCTAGCCATAGTACTAAAAAATTATATATTATAAAATTAAATTAATTACAAATTATTATGCTATTTGTTTATTGCTTTTTATAAAGTTACCAACTATTCCACCCAATATAGCTGGTACTACCCAGTTAAAGCCCAAACCCGCAAATGGTAAGATTTGCATAAATGGAATATTTCCTGTCATTCCATTTACAGCTGATAATACGCTAACCACTAACGTAACATATGCTGCACCTTTAAATGCGTTGTCATTTTTTATACTCTTGCCAGCCAACTCCATGGTAACTATTGCTAATAAAACAGGATATATAGTTTGTAAGATTGGAACTGATATCGCGATTATAGAATCAACACCTAAATTTGATATAACCATACTAGCTACACATATACCTATAACTAGTTGTTTATAAGTTGCTTTACTTATTCCTTCAAAATAATTTGAAATCGATGCTGTTAGCCCTGTAGAAGTAGTCAAACAAGCAAGTGCTACAATTATACCTAAAATTATCTTTCCAGTCTGACCATACAATAATATACTGGTTATCTCAACTAATAAAGATGCTTGAGGTATACTAGTATCATATATAGTTGAAACTGTTGCTCCTAGATAAGCAAGACCACCATATACTATTGCTAAAAATACACAAGCTACAAAACCAGCTTTAATAGTCATACCTATTTGGTCTTTATCTGATGTATATCCTTTACCTATTATAGACATTAGCATTATTGTAGCCATAGATGCTGCACCTAGGGCATCCATTGTCTGATAACCTTGTGCTATACCTTCACCAAATAGATTTTTATCTATCATATGCTCTGGACTCATAGGTCCTGCTGGAGAAATTATACCTTTTACTATTAAAACAAATAATACTAATAATAACGCTGGAGTCAAATATTTACCTATTATGTCTATAACCTTAGAAGACCTAATAGTAAATGCTAAAGTTAATCCAAAAAATATTACTGAAAATACTGCTTTAGCTACTGTACCATGGTCTCCAAATATAGGTATAATACCCATTTCATATGTTGTTGCACAAGTTCTTGGTATAACAAGAAGTGCTAAACATGCTAGAGCAGCTACACTCATTACTCTCGCTAAGCCTTTACCAGCTCTCCTAAGTACATCATCCATGCTTCCCTTACATCGTGCAGTTGCTATAATAACAAGCATTGTTATACCAGCATCCGCAACAACAAAGCCAACAAGAGGAATTAACCAGTCTTTACCGGATTCCATTCCTAGAAATGGAGGGAACATAAGATTTCCTGCACCAAAAAACATAGAAAATAAAGCAAAACCAACTATAAAAATATCTCTCATCTGCTTACTCACACTAAATTACCCCCTTTGAAAATATTTTGAATATTAAGATAATCTTACTTTATTTTCAGAAAAATGTCAATCTAGTAAAAATTCATACATTGTTAACGTTTTCCCAATATATTTTGTGAATTTTTTTTCATTTTATAATAATTCCCATCAATTTCGTTAAATCAATTGCTTGTGACACATCAAAAATTGCTCCTCTAATATCATTTATCCCAACCTCAAATCCTTCAATATTATTAGTAGTAAAATCTACACCAGAAAGTTTAGTTCCATTAAAGTTTGATTTTTTTAAGTTTGTATATTCTAATACTAAATTGTCGCTTTTTACTTCTTGGAATACAGAACTTTCAAAATTTGAATCTAAAATAGAAACTATCTTAAATTTAGAGAACGAAAAGTTAGAATACTTGCCTAAAACATCCTTGAACAAAACGCTTTTAAGTATACAATCATCGAATCTAACTCCTATCAATTTACTATTTTTAAATTCAACTCTATATACACTTCCTCCATCAAAAAATGTATTTGATAAATTACAGTTTTCAAATACCACATCCAGTAAATCAATCTTTTTTAAATTGCAATTCTCAAAAGATACATTTCTAAATATACAAGATTCAAAGCTAACTCTTACAGAATCTAAATCACTTATAACTTTATTTTCTATAATTTTATTAAATATTTTTTCATCATTAAATATATCTTCAATCATATCCTCAATATTTTCAATAGTTTCTAATTCTCCTGTAAATTTAGGTTTTTGTACTTTAATAATTTTAGTCATTTTCCCCTCCACTATAAATTATATTATTTTTGATATTATTTTTTTTAATATATTAACTTAATATATGTATATTTGATATATTAAAAAGTTTTTACGAAACATCCGTGTATTCAATACTTTTATAATTATATCACAAACTTATTTATAGTAAACTTCCATTAATAGTATAAAATATTATAAGCATAATGGACACTATACACATACACATTTTATTATTGAAAATAATAATTTCTGATAGTAAATATCCTTAAATTTTTATAAAATTGACAAAAAAACGAATAATTTTATTATATTTATTGTAAATAATACAATATTACGATATAATACAACAGAAAAACAAATAGAAAATATTCATATAATATTAGTAATATGGTCTAATAGTTTCTACAAGCCTACCTTAAATGGGTTTTCTATGAATAGAATGTCAACTTTGAATATATATTCTATTCTATCTGTATGAATATATATTTTTTGTTTATATCTTAAAGTTTTTTGGAGGTAAAAATGGTACCAAATACTAAAAACGTACAACCAGATGGAAATAATTCATCATTAAGCTTTTTAGACAAAATGTTTAAATTTAGCGAACGTGGCTCTAACCTTAAAACAGAGGTGATAGGTGGAGTTACTACATTCTTAACAATGGCATACATAGTTTTTGTAAATCCAGCAATATTATCCGAGGCTGGAATGGATAAAGCCGCACTTATAACAGTTACTATACTAGCTACAGCTATTGGTACACTCATATTTGCACTTTTAGGAAATGCACCATTTGCTCTAGCACCTGGTATGGGATTAAATGCATTTTTCACATACTCTTTGGTTATAGGGGCAGGAATCTCATGGCAAACAGGTCTTGGAGTAGTATTTTTATCTGGATGTGTATTCTTTACACTCGCAGTAACAGGTCTTCGAAAGACAATTGCAGACGCAATTCCTAGAGAACTAGCAGTAGCATCTTCGGCAGGTATAGGACTTTTCCTTGCTTTTGTTGGTTTAAAAAATATGGGTGTTATAATAGCAAATCCAGATACTATAGTTTCACTTGCAGATTTTACACCGACAGTTTTAATATCTCTTTTTGCTCTTATCTTAATGGCAATACTGGAATACAAAAAAGTTAAAGGCGGAATATTAATAAGTATAGTAGTTGCAACAATACTATCTATTATATTTGGATTTGTAGATTTACCAACAGCTATAATTTCAGCACCACCTAGTATAGCACCAATTGCTTTTAAATTAGATATTGTAGGTGCATTGAAATTCTCATTAATTGGACCTATATTCTCTTTCATGTTTATAGACATGTTTGATTCATTAGCATTTCTTATTACTTGCTGTAAACAAATGGGTCTTGAGGATGAAAATGGCGAAATAAAAGATTTAGGAAAAATGTTATATGCAGACGTTTCTTCTACTTTAATAGGTTCATTCTTAGGAACTAGTACAGTTACAACATTTGGAGAATCTGCTTCTGGTATCGCAGCAGGTGCAAGAACTGGACTTGCTTCAATAGTAACAGCAGCATTATTCTTAGCTACACTTATATTTACACCATTACTTGGCATAGTTCCTACTTATGCTGCGTCACCTGCACTTGTTATGGTTGGTGTATTCATGTTTGAAAGCATAAAACAAATTGACTTTGCCGATAGTAAAATAGCAGTACCTGCTTTTGTTACAGTTTTGTTGATGCCTTTAACTTATAGTATAAGTATTGGTTTATGCTTTGGATTTATTTCATATATAATAATGCATGTTGTAGCTAAAGAAACTGATAAAATCAGTATTACACTTTGGGTTATAGGTTTACTTGCAGTTATAAACTTAGTTCTAAGTTAATATTTTAAATTCTATAGAATAAAATCTTATTTATTTTAAATTTATAAATAGCAAAATCAAATTATATATAAATTGATTTTGCTATTAACTTTGTATAGAAAATCTATTATCATAATATATAGATATAAAAATACATAGAAAAGGAGTTGTATTCATGTCACAATTACTTATAAAAAATGCATATCTAATTACTATGAATGCAGATAGAGAGGTGTATGAAAATGGAAATATACTTATTGAAAATAACATTATAAAAAAAGTTGGCAAATTTGATATTAATATTGCAGATAAAGATGCTGAGATATACGATGCTAAAGGAAAAATACTAATGCCAGGACTAGTCAATACACATGTTCACTTATCTCAACAATTAGGACGTGGTCTTGCAGATGATGTTGTACTTTTAACTTGGCTTAGAGAAAGAATCTGGCCATATGAAAGTAGCTTCAATTATGAGGATTCATTGATTTCATCTACTGCATGTTGTATTGAATTAATAAAATCTGGTGTCACTACATTTTTAGAATCTGGTGGTCAATATGTAGATGCTATGGTTGAAGCTGTTGACAAAACTGGGCTTAGAGCATGTTTAGCTAAATCAGTTATGGATACAGGAGATGGTCTTCCTGAGGCATGGCAAAAAACTACTGATGAGGAAATCAATACTCAATTAGACTTATTCCATAAATTTAATAACACATCTAATGAGAGAATTAAAATATGGTTTGCATTAAGAACTATTTTTAATACAACTGAAGAATTACTTGTTAGGACTAAACAGTTAGCTGACAAGTACAATACAGGTATACATATGCATATCGCCGAAATAGCCGATGAAATTTCATTTGTAAAACAAAACAATGGAGTTGGAACAGTTGAATATCTTGATAGATTAGGTGTGCTAGGACCAAATCTTTTAGCTGCTCACACAGTTTGGCTTACTCATAAAGAAATTGATTTATTTAGATTACATGATGTAAAAGTCTCTCATGACCCTGGTTCAGCTATGAAGGTGGTTCTAGGTTTTGCATCAATTCCTGAAATGTTAGAAAAAGAAATACCTGTTTCAATTGGTACTGATGGAGCACCTTCAAATAACAGAATGGACCTTATGAGAGACATGTATTTGACTTCATTAATACATAAAGGTAGAACTTTAAACCCAACAGTCGTCCCAGCTGAAGAAGTATTGGAAATGGCTACTATAAATGGAGCAAAATGTGCTTTATTAGAAAAAGAAATTGGTAGTCTTGAAGTAGGAAAAAAAGCTGATATGATTATTCTAAATCCAGATACAATTCATTGTTTACCAATGCACAATCCAATTGGAAATATAGTTTATTCTATGACTAGTGAAAACGTAGACTCTACTATTTGTGACGGTAAATGGTTAATGAAGGAAAGAAAAGTATTAGTTGTAGATGAAGCTGAATTATTAAATAAAGTTAAGGAACAAGCTTCTAAAATAAAAGATAAGGCAGAAGTTAAAATTCCATCTAAATTTAAAATCATAAAATAATATGAGTCTGGAAATATTTATGTGTATTCTTTAAATAAAAATTTATTTTTAAGTGATAATTAAACATTTATTGGTAAGGCTATGGCTTTAAAAATCATAGCCTTATTTTGATATTTTTTCCATTTTTGC
>NZ_JADGMN010000028.1:0-47704 GCF_020662285.1 Clostridioides sp. ES-S-0108-01
ATCCTGAGCCAGGATCAAACTCTCAAATAAAAGTTTATCAGGCTCAGATACTATTGTTATCAAAATATCTGGCTTTATGGTTTGTTTCTTGTTTATAAATTAACCTACTGTTTAATTTTCAAAGTTCTTTTGTCTTATTTTGGTGCTCCTTTTGGGCACTCATATATAATATCATCTATATCATCCGAAGTCAATAATTTTTTAACTTTTATTTTAAATATTTTTTTGTCAAAACAAAAATAGCCTATATTAATGCATTTTAACCGCTTTAATACAAGCTATTTACATATTCAGACCTATTTTTATAGTTACTTTAACTTAAATATTTTTGTATTCCTATGTAGATTGCCCATGCTATTTTTTCTTGATATGTTTCATCAGTTAAAAGCTTACACTCTTTTTCATTCGATAAAAAACCACATTCTATTAATACTGATGGAATATTATTTTCTTTCAAAAGATATATATCATCTCTTGGTTTAACTTCTCTATTGTTTGTTTTATCTACCACTCTTTTAAGTTCTTCTTGAATACATTTTGATAATTCTTTACTATCTTGCTTATCTTTAGGATAAAAAGTTTGAGCCCCATAGTATTTTGACTGTTCAAATGCATTGAGATGTATGGAGACAAACATATTGGCATTAGAGCTAGATATTATTTCTTTTCTATTTTTCAAATTCTCATTATATTTTTGTCTTGTAGTTTTATTATTTTCTTCTTTATAAAGGCTACTATCATCCTCTCGAGTTAATATTACAAGACCCCCACTTGATTCTATAAGCTCTCTAAGCTTAAGTGTTATTGCTAGGTTAATATCTTTTTCAGATGTGCTCTTATCCTTATTTAATGCGCCTGGATCAATTCCTCCATGACCAGCATCGAGAATTATAGTTTTGTTTGTTACTGGCATATACTTGATAACATCTTCAGAAATATTTTTAACTTCAAATATAGATACTACTACTAGACATACCATCACAAAACTAAAAATTATATGTTTTATGTACTTTCTCACAACATCACCCTGTATATGTATACTTATAAAAACACTATAATATTCCAGATATTAGTACAAACACTTAAGTTTTCTTTTAATATTTATATATCTTTATTTATTAGTATTAATATATTATTATGTAATGGTGCTATATTCCTCCCCCCTTTTTAATTCACTATGCTTATCTAACATTCAATATTGCATAATAAATTATATTTAGTTTATATTGTAAACTATGATAATGTATATTCAGAATTTATATTTTTATACAAGACTTGCAGATACACCATCTTTTGTAAATCTTCAAACCGTATTTTTATAAAAATTCGGTTTGATTATTGTTAGCATATATTTTTTGTTAAATAGTTAAAATAAAAAAGGATACTCTTCTTACTGAAAAGCATCCTAATAAGATCTTATTATTTTATTATATATCAATAATTAACTTAACCCAACATTTTTAACATACCAATACTTTCTGAATGACAGTAAATAAAGGATTTTGTTTTTCCAAAAAAATAAATAATTATCTTTTTGAGAATTGTGGAGCTCTTCTTGCTGCTTTTAATCCGTATTTCTTTCTTTCCTTCATTCTTGCATCTCTAGTTAAGAAACCTTCTTTCTTTAAAGCAGGTCTTAAATCTAAATCAGCTTTTAATAAAGCTCTAGATATACCATGTCTTATAGCTCCAGCTTGTCCAGTGAATCCTCCACCTTCAACTTTTACTATAACATCATATTTATTTTCATTTCCAGTTAAAACTAATGGTTGTTTAACATCTCTTATTAATGTTTCATAGTTAAAATAATTTTCTAATGCTCTTCCATTTACTAATATATTTCCTTCACCTGCAACTAGTCTTACTCTAGCAACAGAACTTTTTCTTCTTCCAGTTCCATAATATTGAACGTTAGCCATTATAAACTCCTCCTTTCACCTATTAATCTTACTTAAAATTTAAAACTTCTGGATTTTGAGCTGCATGAGTGTGTTCAGCACCTGCGAATACTCTTAATCTAGTCATCATTCTACTTCTTAATTTGTTTTTAGGTAACATACCACTTACAGCATGTGCTATAACTTCTTCTGGTTTCTTATCCATCATATCTCTGTAAGATATTTCTTTTAATCCACCTACATAACCAGTATGGTATCTGTAATATTTTTGATCTAATTTTTTACCACTTAAAACTATTTTTCCTGCATTTACTACAACAACAAAATCTCCACCATCAACGTGAGGAGTAAATGTTGGTTTATGTTTACCTCTCAATACTGTCGCAATTTCTGTTGCTAAACGACCTAATGTTTTTCCTTCAGCATCAACTAAGTACCATTTTCTTTGTACATCAGCTGGCTTAGCTATATAACTTTTCATAACTGTCCCTCCTTAACTACTTTTCATAAAATTTTTCTACCGTTTATGTCAAGTCCGGGGCAAGTGGACTTATTAACACATTCTCATATATTTTAATACATGTAGCCTGGTGTGTCAAGTTAATAATGAATTTTTTTAAGAAATAATCCTTGTGCTGGAGCTGTATGTCCACACCTTGACCTAGTTTTTGATTGTATTATGTCTAAAAATGGTTCATTAATTCTACCACGACCTATATCAACAAGTGTTCCAACAATAATTCTTACCATGTTATACAAAAAACCATTACCACTAATCTCCAAAGTAATCAAATCATCTTTTTTATTTATATCAATATCATATATAGTTCTAACTGTATCTCTTACAGATGAACCAGAACTCATAAAACCTTTAAAGTCATGTGTACCTAATAAACTTTTTGATTCCAAACACATTTTATCAAAATCAAGTTTATATTTTACTTGATATGACATATCACTAAGTATTGGATTTCTAAACCTACTATTATATATTAAATATTTATATGTTTTACCCTTTGCACTATATCTTGAATGAAAATTATCATTTACTTCACATGCTTTTATAACCGATATATCTTTTGGTAACTTAGCATTTAACGCCATTGGTATAGTTTCTATACTTATACCTGAACTAAGTATAAAATTTGCAGTTTGCCCAAGAGCATGAACCCCTGAATCAGTTCTACCTGACCCTATGAGTTTGACTTCTTCTTTTGTTATATCATATATAGCTTTTTCAATTGTACCCTGTATTCCTAAAGAATCAGGTTGCTTTTGCCATCCACAATAATTTTTACCATTATATTGGATTGTAATTTTTATATTTCTCATACTTTACCTCATTTATATCTATCTCTTCTTAATTAGATTGCTATAAATCTAGTAGCTATAATTGCACCTAGATAGACCACTTGAAATACACATGCTATATAATCTCCTCTTGCTATAACAGACTCTCTCATTTTAGTTCTATTGTGTCCTCCTCTATAGCATCTAGCTTCCATAGCCATGGCCAATTCATCTGCCCTTCTAAATGCACTCACAAATAAAGGTACCAAAAGTGGTACTAGATTCTTTGCTCTATTTATAAGATTCTTACTTTCAAAATCTGCACCTCTGGACATCTGAGCCTTCATTATTTTGTCTGTCTCATCTAACAATGTAGGAATAAAACGTAAAGCAATTGTCATCATCATTGCAAGTTCATGAACTGGCAAACCAATTTTTTTAAATGGATTCAATAATCTCTCTATTCCATCAGTTAATTCTATTGGTGAAGTTGTTAAAGTAAGTAATGATGTACCAACTACTAAAAATATTAATCTTATAGCCATAAAAATTGCTTGTCTTAAACCTTGTCTTGTAATAGCTAAAAATCCAAATGACCATATCTTATCACCTGGTAAGAAAAAAATATTTATAACAAATGTAAACAGAATAATCCACTTAAGAGGTTTTACACCCTTAACAATATATTTAACTGGTATATTAGCTAACTTTATCATACCTAGTAAACATAATAAAACTATTATATAAGGCCAAAATTTATTTACTACAAATATAGATACCATAAATACAATTGTTGCTACAAGCTTTATCCTTGGATCTAACTTATGAATAGCAGAACTCGTTGGGTAGTATTGCCCTATAGTTATATCTTTTAACATAATCCTCGTCCTCTCACAACTTTTAATATTTCCTGTTTTGCTTCTTCTAAAGTCAATATATCTTCACTGATGTCAAAACCTTTTTGTCTCAATTTCAATGCAAGTTCTAAAACTTGCGGAATATCTAATCCTATCTCTTTCAATTTGCTCGCATTTGATTTAAATACTTCCCTAGGAGACCCCATAAATTCGATTCTTCCATGATTCATAACAATTAAAGTTTTGGCTAATTTTGCCATATCATCCATGCTATGTGATGATAGTATTATAGTCATATTATTGTTTTCATGTAAGTTTTTTATTAAACTAAAAATTTCATCTCTTCCACCAGGGTCAAGACCAGCAGTTGGTTCATCCAATATAAGAACTTCTGGATTCATTGCTATAACTCCGGCAATGGCTACTCTACGCTTTTGACCTCCCGATAATTCAAAAGGAGATTTATCTTTAAATTCCTCATAATCAAGTCCTACAGCTTCCATTGATACTTTTACCCTACTATGTATCTCAAACTCCTCTAAGCCCAAATTAGCAGGTCCAAAAGCTATATCTTTATCAATTGTTTCTTCAAATAACTGATATTCTGGATATTGAAATACAACACCTACTCTTTTTCTAATCTCAGTTAGGTTCAAATTTTTATCTGTTATATTAAAATCATTTATAAATATTTCTCCTGAAGAAGGCTTTAATAATCCATTTAAATGTTGTATTAATGTAGATTTTCCTGACCCTGTATGACCTATGAGACCAACAAAATCTCTATCTTTAATCTCAAAAGAAACATCATCAAGTGCCTTACTTGCAAAAGGCATCCCTTCATTATATATGTGTGTTAAATTCTTTACTATAATTGACATAATTCCATCACCATCTCATCCACAGTTAATATATCACTGCTAATATTCATACCTTCTTCTATTAATAAGCTAGATAACTCTGTCATACAAGGTACATCTAAACCGATTTCCTTTAACATCTTTATTTTACTGAATACTTCTCTAGGAGTTCCCTCTAAGATTTTCTTTCCTTTTTCCATAACTACAACTCTATCAGCCTCTACTGCTTCTTCCATAAAGTGTGTTATATGTATAACAGTTATATTTTCTTCCTTATTAAGTCTTTTTATTGTTTTCATAACTTCTTTTCTTCCAGATGGATCTAGCATTGCTGTTGCTTCATCAAATATTATACATTTAGGCCTCATAGCAATAATTCCTGCTATTGCAACTCTTTGCTTTTGACCACCTGATAACAAGTGAGGTTGTCTACCTCTTAAATCATACATACCTACACTCTTTAAAGACTCATCTACAATTCGTCTTATTTCTTTTGGCTCTATACCCAAGTTCTCCGGACCAAATGCAACATCTTCTTCTACTATAGTGGCAACTATTTGATTATCTGGATTTTGAAATACCATGCCTGCAGTTTGTCTTATATTCCATAATCTTTCTTCTTCTTTAGTATCCATACCATCAATAAGAATATTTCCTTCAGTGGGCATAAGAATAGCATTTAAGTTTTTAGATAAAGTAGACTTACCAGAACCATTATGTCCTATTATCGCAACAAATTCTCCTTTTTTAACATCTAGGCTTAAATTATCTATTGCTTTAAGTTTTGCTTCATCTGTAATATACTCAAACGAAATATTATTTACCTTTACTATATTATCCATTAACTCATACTCCTTTTAGTAAGCAATAACTTATAAAAATCATTTTACACATTATTATATCATACCTTAGTCAAAAAAATAAAAAAAAGATTAAGCCATCAAGCCTAATCCTTTCCTTACTATACTAATTCTATAAAAGCCATTTCAGCAGCATCGCCTTTTCTTGGCCCTATTTTTATTATTCTAGTGTATCCACCATTTCTCTCAGCATATTTTGGAGCTAAATCTGTGAATAAGTTATTAACTACTGTTTCATCCATAACATAAGCTAAAACTTGTCTTCTAGCATGAAGATCTCCTCTCTTAGCAAGAGTTATCATCTTTTCAGCCATTCTACGAGTTTCTTTCGCTCTAGTCACTGTAGTTTCTATTCTTCCACTTCTTAGTAAGCAAGTTACTAAGTTTCTTAACATAAGGTTTCTGTGAGCTGTTTCACGTCCTAATTTACGGTACTTAGCCATTCTTATCCCTCCTTTGCTCGCTATTCTTCACTTGGTTTTAATCCCAATCCAAGTTCTTCTAGTTTTTGTATTACCTCTTCTAATGACTTCTTACCTAGGTTTCTAACCTTCATCATATCATCCTCAGATTTATTAGCTAATTCTTCAACTGTATTAATTCCCGCTCTCTTTAAACAGTTATATGATCTAACTGATAAATCTAATTCTTCTATAGTCATTTCAAGAACTTTTTCTTTTTGATCTTCTTCTTTTTCTACCATGATTTCAACACTACTTACATGTTCAGTTAAGTCTATAAATAAGTTTAAATGCTCAACTAATACCTTTGCAGCTAATGATATTCCCTCTTGAGGATTTATACTACCATTAGTCCAAACTTCTAGTACTAATTTATCATAATCTGTTTTTTGACCAACTCTTGTGTTTTCCACATGATAACTAACCTTCTCAACAGGAGTATATATTGAATCCACAGGTAAAACACCTATTGGAACATTCTCTGTTTTATTTTCTTCAGCAGAAACATAACCTCTACCTTTATCTACAAATATCTCCATATTAAGTTTAGCATTATCATCTAATGTAGCTATTGCTAAATCTTTACTTAATATTTCAACATCTGGAGGACAGATTATATCTGCACCTGTGATAGAGCATGGTCCTTGAGCTTCTATTTTAAGTGTTCTACTTCCTTCACCATCTATAGTTGCTGAAAGCTCTTTTAAAGTTAATATTATCTCAGTAACATCTTCTTTAACACCAGGTATTGTTGAAAATTCATGAAGAACTCCATCTATTTTTATAGCATTCACTGCTACACCTGGTAATGATGATAATAATATTCTTCTTAATGCGTTACCTATAGTTATTCCATATCCTCTTTCTAGAGGCTCTATAACAAACTTACCATATCTATAGTCTTCGCTAAGCTCAACTATATCTACTTTTGGCTTTTCTATTTCTATCATGGACAAAACCCTCCTTAAAATTCAGTAATCCACTGAGGGTAAACAAAATTTTAAAATAATTTTTAAAAGTGTTCTTATTATTTAGAGTAAAGTTCTATGATTAAGTGTTCTGCTATCTCAAGATCTATATCTTCTCTTGTTGGAACACCAACTACTTTTGCTGTCATTCCTTCTACATTAGCTTCTAACCATTTAGGAGCTATTCTTGAGTTAACTTCTACTAAATTTTTGAATTTTGCAGAAGATCTTGATTTCTCTTTAACTTCTATAACATCTCCAACCTTAACTATTAATGAAGGTATGTCTACTTTATTTCCATTTAAAGTGAAATGACTATGAGTCACTAATTGTCTAGCTTCTTTTCTAGAAGATGCTAGTCCCATTCTGTAAACTACATTATCTAATCTTCTCTCTAATAAACTTAATAAGTTCTCACCTGCTTTACCAGGCATATTTTCAGCACGTTCATATAAATTTCTAAATTGAGTCTCTAAAACTCCATATATTCTTTTAACTTTTTGTTTTTCTCTTAATTGTAATCCATAGTTAGAAACTTTCTTTCTTCCTTGGCCATGTTGACCTGGAGCATAGTTTCTTTTTACTATAGCACATTTATCTGTATAACATCTATCACCTTTAAGGAATAATTTCATTCCCTCTCTACGGCATTGTCTACATGATGCACCTGTATATCTTGCCATTTATCTACACCTCCTATTGTACTCTTATTAATTACACTCTTCTTCTCTTTGGTGGTCTACATCCGTTATGTGGGATTGGAGTAACATCTTTTATCATAGTTACTTCTAGTCCAGTTGCTTGTAAAGCTCTTATTGCAGCTTCTCTTCCTGAACCTGGCCCCTTTACGAATACCTCAACACTTTTTAGTCCGTGTTCCATCGCAGCTTTTGCAGCTGTTTCAGCAGCCATTTGAGATGCAAATGGAGTTGATTTTCTTGATCCTTTGAATCCTAATTGTCCAGAACTTGCCCAAGATATAGCATTTCCGTGAACGTCAGTTAAAGTTATTATTGTATTATTGAAAGTTGATTGTATATGAGCATGACCACGTTCTATATTTTTACGTTCTCTTCTTCTAATACGTGTAACTTTCTTTTTTGGTTTAGCCATTTTCCTTTTCCCTCCTTCATCTAGTTATTATTTATTTATTTTTTCTTTTTACGAGATACTGTTTTTCTAGGACCTTTTCTAGTTCTAGCATTAGTCTTAGTTCTTTGTCCTCTTAATGGAAGACCTTTAGCGTGTCTTATTCCTCTATAACATTTTATATCTCTTAATCTCTTTATGTTTAAAGCAATTTCTCTTCTTAAGTCACCTTCAACTAAGAAATCGTCATCTATAACTTTTCTTAACTCATTAACTTGATCTTCTGATAAATCTTTTATTCTAGTATCTGGATTTATCTCAGCCTTAGCTAATATTTCGTTAGCAGTCGCTTTACCTATACCATATATATAAGTTAAGCCTATCTCCGCTCTTTTTTCTCTAGGTAAATCTACCCCAGCTATTCTTGCCATGATCGCACCTCCTACACATAGTTTTTAGTGTTTAAAACTTCACATCATATGCCAATCCTACGCCAGATTGTTCAACGATTTTAACGTTCTTTTGTTAACATCACAATATAGTATTATACTATAAAATTTAACAAAATGCTAGTAATAATTTCTTATCCTTGCTTTTGCTTATGCTTTGGATTTTCACAGATAACCATTACTTTTCCTTTTCTTTTTATTACTTTACATTTTTCACATATTGGTTTTACTGATGGTCTAACCTTCATTATTAATCCCTCCTTAGACTAAATATTAATATAGTCTACTTCTTACGCCAAGTAATTCTTCCTCTTGTAAGGTCATATGGAGAAAGTTCAACATTCACCTTGTCACCTTCAAGAATTCTTATGAAGTTCATTCTTAGCTTTCCAGAAATGTGGCATAATATCTCATGTCCATTTTCTAGTTTAACTTTGAACATAGCATTAGGTAAAGCTTCTGAAACTGTACCTTCTAATTCTATAACATCTTTTTTGGCCATTAACTAACCAGCCCTCCATTTCAATAAGTTAAATTATCTAATTTAACTTAGTAAGTTCAGCTCTTAAAAAAGAATCTGTAATCTCTTGTCCAGATACTACTCTTTTTCTAACTTCATCATTAATAAAATTATATTTTTTTAAGTGCTTCACTTTCTTTAACTTAGGTTTGTCAAGTTTTCTTTTTTTTCCATCAGCTATTAATACATATTCATTATTAATTATTTTGACTACGAAGAATAAATTTCCTTTATCTCGTCCTAATGAAACTTTAACAACTTGACCTATACTTAAATTATCTGATAGCACTTTTTTCACCTACTTTTTAAATTACAACTTTGTCAATATCAAAGGTTCATGTTCAGTAATTGCTATCGTATGCTCATAATGAGCTGATTTTTTTCCATCTATTGTAACAGTCGTCCACCCATCTGATAGAGTCTTTACATGATAACGACCTGCATTAACCATTGGCTCTATAGCAATAACCATTCCTTCTCTAAGTCTTGGTCCTTTTCCTGGGAGTCCATAATTAGGTACTTGTGGGTCTTCATGAAGATTTGCTCCAACTCCATGACCCACTAAATCTCTAACTACCGAGAAACCATGTTTCTCAACGTGTGTTTGTACTGCGTGTGAGATATCTGAAAGTCTATATCCTAATTTAGCAAATTTTATTCCTTCATAGAAGCTTTCTCTAGTTACTTCTATCAATTTCCTATCTTCTTCAGATATCATGCCTACCCCGTGAGTTTTCGCAGAATCACCATGATATCCTTTATAATAGGCTCCTATATCCAAACTTACAATGTCACCTTCTTGTAATATAGTTTCTCCTGGAATACCATGTACTACCTCTCTATTGATAGAAGCACATATACTTCCTGGAAAACCTCCATATCCTTTAAAAGAAGGTTCTGCATTGTATTTTCTTATATTCTCTTCAGCTATTTTATCTAATTCTAAAGTAGATATTCCCGGAGAAATAGCTTTTCTTAAAACTTCATGAGTGTCAGCAACTATTTTACCTGCTTCTCTTAAAAGTTCTATTTCTTTTTTTGATTTCAAGATAATCATTTATTTTCCACTTCCTAAGGCTGTGACAATATCTTCAAATACTTTATCTATTGCTTGATCACCTTTTATATCTGCTATTATACCTTGTTTGCTATAATAATCTACTAAAGGCTTAGTTTCATCTAGATAAACTTGTATTCTCTTAGATACAGTTTCTTCATTATCATCAGCTCTTTGATATAATTCTCCTTGGCATACATCACATACACCTTCTACTTTAGGAGGATTAAACTCAACATGGTAGGTAGCTCCACAAGACTTACATATTCTTCTACCAACTGCCCTAGACACTAGTATGCTCTTATCAACTTCAATATTGACAACTTTATCTAGTGATATACCAGCATTTTTTAAGAAGATATCTAAATGTTCTCCTTGTGCTACATTTCTTGGAAATCCATCTAACATAAATCCATTTTTACAATCTTCTTGAGATATTCTATCAGTAACTAAACCTACAGTTAACTCATCTGGTACTAATAAACCTTGGTCCATGTATTCTTTAGCTTTTTTTCCAAGTTCTGTTCCCTCTTTTATATTCTTTCTGAATATATCTCCTGTTGATATATGAGGTATATTGTATTTTTCTACTATTCCTGCCGCCTGAGTACCTTTACCAGCACCTGGAGGTCCAAGTAATATTATTCTCATATTATCCATCTCCATTTTATTTTAAGAAACCTTGATAGCTTCTCATAACTAAGTTTGACTCTAACTGTCTCTTAAGCTCCAAAGCAACTCCAACAACGATTAGCAATGAAGTCCCAGCTAGACTCATATTTACTTTCATATAATGTGTTGTAAGAGCTGGCACCATAGCAATTATTGCTAAGAAAGTAGCTCCAGCTAAAGTTAATCTAGTTAAAATTCTATTTAAATAATTCATAGTAGGTTCACCTGGTCTTATACCTGGTATAAATCCACCATTATTTTTCATATTTTTAGATATGTCTTCTGTATTAAATGATACAGTTGTATAAAAATATGAGAAGAAAATTATAAGTAGAATCTCAATTGATCTATATGTCCAAAATCCTTGTTCTGTTGCCATACTTAAGTACTTTTGAACAAAAGCCTGAGCATTTGGCCCCATAAACATAGCTATTGTTTGAGGAAAAGCTAAAAGTGAACTTGCAAAAATTATAGGCATAACTCCTGACTGGTTAACTTTCATTGGTATATGAGAACTTTGTCCTCCATACATTTTTCTTCCAACAACTCTTTTAGCATATTGTACAGGTATCTTTCTAGTCGCTTCTTGTATAAATGTAACTCCTGTTACTGTAAGTAATATAACTACAGCTAGAACTACTATAACCCAAGGTGCAACTTCACCAGATTTAACTTGTTGCGCGATTTTAATAACGTCTGTAGGTATTCTTGATATTATACCTGCAAATATTATTACTGAACTACCATTACCGATTCCTTTTTCAGTAATTTTGTCCCCAATCCACATTACTAACATACTTGCTGAAACTAATGTTATTACAACAGTTGTGATAAAAAACACACTATTTGATATTAAAGCACTTCTTACAATTCCTAATGTAATTCCCAAAGCTTGTACAACTGCTAGAGCTAGTGCTGTATATTTAGTGTACTTATTGATTTTTTTCTTTCCTTCTTCACCAGATTTTTGAAGTTCTGCTAAACTTTCAAAACCTACTGTTAGAAGTTGTATTATGATTGATGCAGTGATATATGGACTTATACCTAAAGCAAATAGTGAAAAATTACTAAATGCTCCACCAGTAAACATATTATACAGAGAAAGTAGACTATTGCCGCCTACCATCTTTTGTATAATACTAGTGTCTATGCCTGGAACTGGTATAGTAGTACCTATTCTGAATATCACGATCATCATAAGTGTATACATTACTTTTTTTCTTACTGCTTTAATCTTCCAAGCTTGTTTTAATTTTGACAGCACGCTAATTCACCCCGCCTGTACTGGCTAGGAGATTAGCAGGTTATTATACTAACTCTGCTTTTCCACCAGCTTTTTCTATTTTTTCTTGAGCTGAAGCTGTAAATTTAGCAGCTTTAACAGTTAAAGCTTTCTCTAAATTACCTTCACCTAAGATTTTAATTCCGTCTTTACCTATTTTGCTTATAGTTTTAGTAGATTTTAATAATTCTGCAGTTACTTCTGTTCCATTTTCAAATCTATTTAAAACTTCAACATTAACTTCTGTGTAAACTTTCTTAAATATGTTATTGAAACCTCTCTTAGGAAGTCTTCTAGCTAGTGGCATTTGTCCACCTTCAAATCCTACTCTTACTCCACCACCAGAACGAGACCATTGACCTTTTTGTCCACGTCCTGCAGTTTTACCTTGTCCAGTTGCAGTACCTCTACCTAATCTTCTCTTAGCTCTTACTGCACCTTCAGCAGGTTTTAACTCATGTAACTTCATGGATTGCACCTCCTTGCACTACTTTATAAAAATTATTCAGCTATTTCAGTTACTTCTAATAAGTGACTTACTTTATTTATCATACCTCTTGTTTGAGCATTGTCTTCTTTTACAACAACTTGTTCTCTTTTTCTTAATCCTAACGCTTCAACATTCTTTTTTTGGTTAGGAGTAGTTCCTATAACACTTCTAACTAACTTTATTTGTAATTTAGCCATTTTACACTACCTCCTTACCCTAGAAGTTCTTCAACTTTTTTACCTCTAAGTTTAGCTATATCTTCAACTGTTTTTAGAGAATTAAGTCCTTCTATTGTAGCATTTACCATATTTCTTGGATTGTTAGACCCTAAAGATTTAGCTCTAACGTCTTTTAGTCCAGCTAGCTCAAGTACGGCTCTAGCAGGTCCTCCAGCTATTACTCCTGTACCTTCTACAGCAGGCATTATTAATATATTTCCAGCACCAAAGTGTCCGCGTACTTCGTGAGGAATTGTAGTCCCAACTATTGGCACTACTATTAGATTTTTCTTAGCATCTTCAACTGCTTTTTTTATAGCGTCTGGTACTTCCATTGCTTTCCCAGCACCTATACCAACGTGTCCGTTTTCATCTCCAACAACTACTAATGCTGCAAATCTAAAGTTTCTACCACCTTTTACAACCTTAGTAACACGTCTTACTTCAACAACTTTTTCTTGTAAGTCAAGTTGTCCTGCATCTATCGGCTTACGACGTAGCATGTATTTTTCCCTCCTTCGTATTAGAACTTAAGACCAGCTTCTCTAGCACCTTCAGCTAATTCTTGAATTCTTCCATGATATAAGTATCCACCTCTGTCAAATACAACTTCAGTGATTCCTTTTTCAACAGCTTTTTTAGCAACTAATTCTCCAACTTTCTTAGCTGCTTCCTTGTTTCCTGTATGATTGACAGCACTCTTAACTTCTGCTTCTAAAGAAGATGCAGCAACTAGAGTTACTCTTTTTGTGTCATCTATTATTTGAGCATATATATTGTTAGCACTTCTAAATACACATAATCTTGGTCTTTGAGAAGTACCGCTTATTTTTCTACGAACTCTCTTATGTCTTTGAAGTCTATTAGCATTTTTATCAGCCTTTTTTAACACCTAGCTCACTCCTTTCTAGCGTTTAAGTTTTGGTATTATTTTTTACCAGTTTTTCCTTCTTTACGTCTGATTACTTCATCAACGTATTTTATACCTTTACCTTTGTATGGCTCTGGCTTTCTCCAAGCTCTTATCTTAGCAGCATAGTTGCCTACTAATTGCTTGTCTATACCTTTTACTATTAACTCTGTTTGGTTTGGAGCTTCAACAGTTATTCCTTCTGGATCTTCCATCTCAACTGGATGAGAGAAACCTAAGTTCATAACTAATTTCTTTCCTTGTTTTTGAGCTCTATATCCAACACCTTTTAGTTCTAATTTCTTTTCGAAACCAGTATTTACACCTACAACCATATTATCTAATAAAGTTCTAGTTAGTCCGTGTAAAGATCTATGTTTTTTATTATCAGTTGGTCTTTCAACCATTATTGTATTTTCTTCTTTTTTTATGTTTAACTCAGCACTTAATTGTTTAGTTAAAGTTCCTTTTGGACCTTTTACTGTAACTAAATTTCCTTCAGCTATAGTAACTTCAACACCTGCTGGTATTATTATTGGCTTAACACCTATTCTTGACATGGTCGCACCTCCTTACATTGTTCATATTGATTACCAAACGTAGCAGATTACTTCTCCACCAACATTTTCTTTTCTAGCTTGCTTGTCAGTTAATATTCCTTTTGAAGTAGATATAACTGATATTCCTAATCCGTTTAATACTTTTGGTATCTCATGGTTAGCAGCGTAAACTCTCATTCCAGGCTTAGATATTTTCTTAAGACCTGTTATAACTCTTTCGCCTTCTTGTCCGTACTTTAATTGTATTCTTATGATACCTTGTTTTCCATCTTCTATAACATCATAACCTCTTATGAAACCTTCTTCTAATAAAATTCTAGCTAATTCTTTCTTCATATTAGAAGCTGGAACATCTACAGTTTCATGCTTAACAACATTAGCATTTCTTATACGAGTAAGCATATCTGCAATTGGATCTGTCATTGTCATTTTGTTGCCCTCCTTCCATTCTAATCAAGCTTCTACCAGCTTGCTTTTCTAACACCAGGTATTTGACCTTTATAAGCTAATTCTCTAAAGCATATACGGCATATACCAAATTTTTTCAAAACTGAATGCGGTCTTCCGCATATAGTACATCTAGTGTATTCTCTAGTAGCGTACTTTTGCTTTCTTTGTTGTTTAACAACCATCGCTTTTCTAGCCACGGGAATCCCTCCTTTGCTTACTTAGAAAATGGCATTCCTAATAATTTTAATAATTCACGAGCTTCTTCGTCAGTTTTTGCTGTAGTAACAAATATTATATCCATTCCTCTTACTTTATCTATTTTATCATATTCTATTTCAGGGAATATTAATTGTTCTTTAACTCCTAAAGCATAGTTTCCTCTACCATCAAAAGCATTAGGGTTAACTCCTCTAAAGTCTCTAACTCTTGGTAAAGAAACTGAAACTAATTTGTCCATAAAATAGAACATTTTGTCAGCTCTTAATGTAACTTTTGTTCCTATTGGCATTCCTTCTCTTAATTTGAAGTTAGCAACAGATTTTCTAGCTTTAGTTATAACAGGCTTTTGTCCTGATATTATTTCTAATTCTTCAACGCCTTTTTCTAATCCTTTTGGATTTTCTCTAGCGTCACCTATACCCATGTTAATAACTATTTTATTTAACTTAGGTATCTCCATTACGTTTTTGTATCCAAATTTCTCCATTAAAGCAGGAGCAACTTCTTTCATGTATTTTTCTTGTAATCTAGAAGCCATTTAAGGTCCCTCCTTTCAAGCAATATTTATTATAATTCTTTTCCGCTCTTTGCTGATACTCTTACTTTGTTCCCATCTTTTACTTCATATCTTACTCTAACGCCTTTTCCTGTTTCAGGATCAAATGGCATTACATTAGATATGTGTATTGGGGCTTCTTTATTTATTATTCCACCTTGTTGGTTCATAGCACTTGGTTTTTGATGTTTAGTTATTACATTTACACCTTCAACTAACACTTTGCTAGTTTTAGGATATACCTTTAAAACTGAACCTTTTTTACCTTTATCTTTACCTGCTATAACTACAACAGTGTCACCTTTTTTAACACGCATCATGTCCTATTGCACCTCCTTAATTATAGTACTTCTGGAGCAAGAGAAACTATTTTCATGAATTCATTGTCTCTTAACTCTCTAGCAACAGGCCCGAATATACGAGTTCCTACTGGAGTTTTATCGTCCTTTATTATAACAGCAGCATTTTCATCAAAAGATATATAGCTTCCGTCATTACGTCTTACGCCTTGTTTGCTTCTTACTATAACAGCTTTAACAACCTTACCTTTTTTTACAACTCCACCAGGTGTTGCACTTTTAACAGTAGCAACTATAACGTCGCCTATGTTACCATATCTTCTTTTACTTCCGCCTAGAACACGTATACATAAAAGTTCTTTAGCTCCTGAGTTATCAGCAACTCTTAGACGTGATTCTTGTTGTATCATATCGTAATCCCTCCTTCTTCAAAAACTACTTAACTTTCTCAACAACTTCAACTAGTCTGAATCTCTTATCTTTAGATAATGGTCTAGTTTCCATTATTTTAACTCTATCTCCGATGTTACATATATTCTTTTCATCATGAGCCTTGAATTTCTTAGTTCTCTTAACACGTTTATTATATAGTGGATGACGTACGAATTCTTCAACAGCTACTACTATTGTTTTATCCATCTTATCACTAACAACACGGCCTATTCTAACTTTTCTTCTTCCTCTTTCCATGTTTAAAAAGCCTCCTTTCCAAATTAAGCTCTAGTTTCGTATAACTTTCTTTCAGCAAGAACAGTTTTAACTTTTGCTATATCCTTCTTAACAAACTTTATTCTAGCTGTATTTTCTAATTGACCAGTAGCTAATTGGAATCTTAAGCTAAATAATTCACTTTTGAAGTCATTTAATTTGTTCATTAGCTCTTCACTTGTTAAATCTCTTAATTCTTTAGCTTTCATCCTATTCACCACCCTTTACTTCTAAATCTTCTTTTTTAACAAATTTACATTTGATTGGTAATTTATGTGCAGCAAGTCTCATAGCTTCTCTTGCTTTATCTTCAGAAACACCTGCTAATTCAAACATAACTCTTCCTGGCTTAACTACAGCTACCCAATATTCTGGAGAACCTTTCCCTGCACCCATACGAGTCTCTGCTGGTTTTCTTGTTACTGGTTTATGAGGGAATATTTTTATCCAAACCTTTCCCCCTCTTTTTATATATCTAGTCATCGCGATTCTGGCAGCTTCTATTTGATTAGAAGTTATCCAAGAAGCTTCTAATGCTACTAATCCAAACTCACCATAAGTAACTTTGTTACCCTTATGAGCTTGCCCAGCCATGCTTCCTCTATGAACTCTACGACGCTTTACTCTTTTTGGCATTAACATGAGTATTTTTCCTCCTTCCTTGAACCTAACTATTATTAATTTCCTTTGTTTTCAGTTCTTTGAGGTCTTGATCCACCTTGAGGTCTTTGTCCTCTGTAGTTTCCTCTGTTATCATTTCCTCTTCTGTCATTTCCTCTTCTATCGTTTCTTCTATTATCTCTCTTGTTGTCTCTTCTATCGTTCTTTCTGCTTTCTTCTCTTGGATTTACACCGTCTCTAGTTGGTAAAACTTCACCATTACATATCCAAACTTTTATACCGATTTTTCCATAAGTTGTATCAGCTTCAGCGAAACCATAATCTATATCTGCTCTTAAAGTTTGTAGTGGCACATTTCCTTCACTATAACCTTCAGTTCTAGCCATTTCAGCTCCACCTAATCTTCCTGAAGCAGAAACTTTTATCCCTTTAGCACCAGATTTCATTGCTCTTTGTATAGCTTGTTTCATTGCTCTTCTGAAAGCAACCCTTCTTTCTATAGCTAAAGCTATATTTTCAGCTACTAATTGAGCATTTTTATCTGTACTTCTTACTTCTACTATATTAACTATTATAGTTTTCTTTGTCATTTTTTCTAATTCAACTTTTAATGCTTCGATTCCTGCACCAGCTCTTCCTATAACTACACCAGGCTTAGCAACGTGTAAGTCCATTTTTATTTTGTTAGCTGATCTTTCTATTTCTATCTTAGCAACTCCAGCTGAGTATAATCTTTTCTTTAAGAATTTACGTATATTATGGTCTTCTAATAATAAGTTTCCGAACTCTTTTTTATCAGTAGCGAACCATCTTGAGTCCCAATCTTTTATAACACCGACCCTTAAGCCGTGTGGATTAACCTTTTGACCCATTACTTTCCCTCCTATCTATTAATTATTTTTTCTCTTTAACAACAACCTCTATATGAGAAGTTCTTTTTCTTATTGTAGTTGCACGACCCATAGCTCTAGGCATGAATCTCTTCATTGTTGGTCCTTGATTAGCAACTATTGATGCTATATATAATTTTTCAGTATCCATTTCGTGATTGTTTTCTGCGTTAGCTTTAGCTGATTTTACAACCTTAGCTATTATTGAAGCCGCTCCTCTTGGAGTAAACTTTAATATTGCTAATGCTTCATCAACATTCTTTCCTCTAACAAGGTCACATATTTGGCCTGCTTTTCTTGGTGATACACGTACGTATTTAGCAGTAGCTTTTGCTTCCATTGTTATTCCTCCTTTCTTAGTCATAATTTAATTATTTTCTCTTATTAGATTTTTCGTCATCCTTATGTCCTTTGAAAGTTCTAGTAGGAACGAACTCACCTAATTTGTGTCCAACCATATCTTCTGTTATATATACTGGAACATGTTTTCTTCCATCATGAACAGCTATAGTATTTTCTACCATTTGTGGAAATACAGTTGAAGATCTTGACCAAGTTTTTATAACTTCTTTATTTCCACTAGCATTCATAGCTTCTATCTTCTTTAAAAGTCTTGCATGGACAAAAGGCCCTTTTTTAGTTGATCTTGACATTTATATTCCTCCTTTCCGAGCAAAAATAAATTTACTACTTAGTTCTTCTTGATACTATTAGTTTATTTGAAGCTTTATTTTTCTTTCTAGTTTTGTATCCAAGAGCTGGTTTACCCCATGGAGTAACAGGAGATGGTCTACCTATTGGAGATCTACCTTCCCCTCCACCGTGTGGATGGTCATTAGGGTTCATTACAGAACCTCTTACAGTAGGTCTTATTCCCATATGTCTTTTTCTTCCTGCTTTACCGATAACTACGTTACCATGCTCTATATTTCCAACTTGTCCTATAGTAGCTTTACAGTTTATACTTACTAGTCTCATCTCACCTGATGGTAATCTTAATAAAGCATTTTTTCCTTCTTTAGCCATTAATTGTGCAGAAACTCCAGCAGATCTAACTAATTGAGCTCCTTTTCCTGGCTTTAATTCTATATTATGAATGATAGTACCAACTGGCATATCTTTTAATGCTAAACAATTTCCTGGTTTTATATCAGCACCTAATCCTGATAATATAGTATCTCCAACGTTAATTCCAACTGGAGCTAATATATATCTTTTTTCTCCATCAGCATAGTTTAATAATGCGATATTTGCAGTTCTGTTTGGATCATATTCTATAGTAGCAACCTTAGCAGGTATACCATCTTTATCTCTTTTAAAATCTATTATTCTATATTTTCTTTTTTGTCCTCCACCTCTATGACGAACAGTTATTCTACCATGTACGTTTCTACCAGCATTTTTCTTTAAGTTAACTAAAAGAGATTTTTCTGGTTGATTACATGTTATTTCATCAGAAACTAAAACTGTCATTTGTCTTAAGGCAGGAGAAGTTGGTCTAAACTTTTTTATAGCCATCTGTTTTCCCTCCTTCGTTTGTTATAATACTACATTCCTTGGAAGAATTCTATTTCTTTACTATCAGCAGTTAATTTAACTACTGCTTTCTTAAAGCTTGCTGTTCTTCCTTGAGTTCTACCCATTCTTTTAACTTTTCCATCGTAGTTTAAAGTATTTACTTTATCAACACTAACTCCAAATACTTTTTCTACTGCTTTTTTTATTTCAGTTTTGTTCGCATCTTTAGCCACAACAAAAGTGTATTTTTTTTCACCCATTTCAGCCATACTGTGCTCAGTTACAACTGGTCTTATTATTACATCATGTGGATTAGTCATTATGCGTACACCTCCTCCACTTTTTTAACAGCATCCGTAGTTATTATAAATGAATCATACTTTAATATGTCATATACATTCATAGTATTAACTAATGCAGTTTGAACACCTTCTATATTTCTAGCTGATTTTATTACGTTATCGTTTTTGTCAGCTATAACTACTAAAGCTTTTTTAGCAGCATTTATATTGTTTAATATTTGAGCGAATTCTTTAGTTTTAGGAGCATCCATGTTTAATGCATCTAATACTATAACTTCACTATTTTGAACTTTTGAAGATAAAGCACTCTTCATAGCTAATCTTCTTACCTTCTTAGGTAATGTATATTTGTAGCTTCTTGGTTTAGGTGCAAAAGCAACTCCTCCACCTACCCATTGTACAGATCTTGTAGAACCTTGTCTTGCTCTACCTGTTCCTTTTTGTTTCCAAGGTTTTCTTCCGCCACCTCTAACTTCTGCTCTAGTTTTAGCAGATTGAGTTCCTTGTCTCTTATTTGCTAATTGATTTTTTACAACTTCATATAAAACATGTCCATTAACTTCTACGCCAAATATAGAATCTGATAATTCTATTTCTCCAACGTTTTGTCCACTAACATTTAGTACATTTAATTTTGGCATTGTTATTCCTCCTTTCTCTAGGTTAGTCATTATTTAGAAACCTTTATAGCTTCTTTTATAGTTACTACTGAACCTTTAGCTCCTGGTATAGCTCCTTTAACTAATATAAGGTTCTTATCAGCATCTACTTTAACAACCTCTAAGTTTTGAACTGTTACCTTTACGCTTCCCATGTGTCCAGCTAATTTTTTGTTTTTAAATACTCTACCAGGGTAAGAACAAGCTCCCATTGAACCTGGTCTTCTGTGGTATCTAGAACCGTGAGTTTCAGGACCTCTACTTTGTCCATGTCTTTTTATTGGACCTTGGAATCCCTTACCTTTACTTATTCCAGTAACATCTATTTTTGCACCTGCTTCAAATACATCAGCTTTTATTTCTTGTCCTACTGTGTATCCTTCTACAGAATCTACTCTAAATTCTTTTAAATGTTTCTTTAAAACATTAGCAGCAGCTAAATGTCCTTTTTTAGGTTTGTTTAAAGCTTTTTCTTTAGCATCTTCAAAACCTATTTGTATAGCGTTGTATCCATCTTTATCAACTGTTTTTATTTGAGTAACGACCATAGGTCCTGCTTCAACAGCTGTTACAGGTATAACTACACCTTTATCAGTGAATATTTGAGTCATACCAACTTTTTTGCCTAATATTCCTTTCATATTAGCACCTCCTATAATTCTTACAGCGGATTACATCTTTTAGAGTAATCATTCTAAGATAGTTACCTATAGGATAATATCTTAGGGGTTCTTATAATTTTATTTCTATATCTACACCTGCTGGTAAGTCTAATCTCATTAATGAGTCAACTGTCTTAGGTGTTGGATTAGCTATGTCGATTAGTCTTTTATGAGTTCTTATTTCAAATTGTTCTCTAGAGTCTTTGTACTTATGTACAGCTCTTAATATAGTTACAACTTGTTTTTCTGTTGGTAGAGGCACAGGTCCTGAAACTTGTGATCCAGCCTTTTTAGCAGTTTCAACTATTTTCCCTGCTGAAAAATCTAATAATTTGTGATCATATGATTTTAATCTTATTCTTATTTTTTCATTCTTAGCCATTTTGTTTTCCCTCCTTTATCACGTGTTTAATTTTCAAGTTGCGTACAACTAATACCGATACACTGCTCCGGGTGTGTTGTAACTTTCAAATCGATATCAGTTCGTATTTCACTAGGATTTAATTCTTATTTTCTTAATCTCTCAAGCACACTATTATATTTTATATCATATGTTACATTTTTTCAAGTTTTTTTTATATTTTTTTCAAGTTTATTTTCTATTACAACAGCATAACCTCAAACTTGATTGTTAATCTATCTCAAGGCACTAGTTTAGTATATATGCTTTAGTGCTACTTGTCAACAGAAAACAAAAAAGAGAGGTGTTACCCCCTCTTTTTCTATATTAAATCCCTTAGTTTAGAAAAGGATTACTCTATTATTGTAGCAACAACTCCTGAAGCTACTGTTCTTCCACCTTCTCTTATTGAGAATCTTAATCCCTCTTCTACAACTATTGAGTTTATTAAGTCTACTTCCATTGTTACGTTATCTCCTGGCATTACCATCTCTATTCCTTCTGGTAACTTACAAGCTCCTGTTACGTCTGTTGTTCTGAAATAGAATTGTGGTCTATATCCATCAAAGAATGGTGTATGTCTTCCACCTTCTTCTTTTTTAAGTACATATACTTCTGCTGTAAACTTTGTGTGTGCCTTTACTGATCCAGTCTTTGCTAGTACTTGTCCTCTTTCTATCTCGTTTCTTTGTACTCCTCTTAATAATGCTCCTATATTATCCCCTGCTTGTGCTTGGTCTAATAATTTTCTGAACATCTCTACTCCTGTTACTACTACTTTTCTTGGTGCTTCTGTTAATCCTACTAATTCTACTTCGTCTTGTACTTTTAGTACTCCTCTTTCCACTCTTCCTGTTGCAACTGTTCCTCTTCCTGTGATTGAGAATACGTCCTCTACTGGCATTAAGAATGGTTTATCTGTATCTCTCTCTGGAGCTGGTATATACTCATCTATTTGCTCGAATAATTCTACTATCTTATCTCCCCACTCGCTCTTTGGATCTTCTAATGCCATTAATGCTGAACCTCTTACTATTGGAGTGTCATCTCCTGGGAAATCATATTCTGTTAATAAATCTCTTACTTCCATCTCTACTAACTCTAATAACTCTTCATCATCTACCATGTCACATTTGTTTAAGAATACTACTATATATGGTACTCCAACTTGTCTTGATAATAGTATATGCTCTCTTGTTTGTGGCATTGGTCCATCTGTTGCTGAACAAACTAATATTGCTCCATCCATTTGTGCTGCTCCTGTTATCATGTTCTTAACGTAGTCAGCATGTCCTGGGCAATCAACGTGTGCATAGTGTCTATTTGGTGTTTCATACTCAACGTGTGCTGTTGATATTGTGATTCCTCTTTCTCTTTCTTCTGGAGCTTTATCTATGTTTGCGAAATCTACTGCTTCTCCTAATTGATATCTGTCATATAATGTTTTTGTTATTGCTGCTGTTAATGTAGTTTTACCGTGGTCTACGTGTCCTATTGTCCCTATATTAACATGAGGTTTTGTTCTTTCGTATTTAGCTTTAGCCATTTTGAATTTCCTCCCTTTATCTTGTGCAAGATGAGATATATCTCATCTTGCTGATTATTTTTTATATTTATATTATTAATTATTTTTAAATTATTTTCCTTCAGCTATTTTCTTAGCAACTGAAGCTGGAACTTGCTCATAGTGATCGAATATCATTGTATAAGTTGCACGACCTTGTGTTGAAGATCTTAAATCTGTTGAGTATCCAAACATTTCTGAAAGTGGAACGAATGCATTTATAACTTGTGCACCACTTCTAGCTTCCATTCCCTGGATTAAACCTCTTCTTGAGTTCAAGTCACCCATAACATCTCCCATGTAATCTTCTGGAGTAACAACTTCTACTTTGAAGTAAGGCTCTAAAAGAACTGCATTACCTTTCTTCATAGCATCTTTGAATGCCATTGAACCAGCCATTTTGAACGCCATCTCAGAAGAGTCAACCTCATGGTAAGAACCATCATATAACTCAACAGCAACGTCTACAACTGGATATCCAGCAACTATACCAGATTGCATAGCTCCTTGTATACCCATGTCAACTGGACCAACATATTCTTTTGGTACAGATCCACCAACAGTTTTGTTTGTGAACTTGTATCCTTCACCTGGCTCTTGAGGAGCAACTCTAATCTTAACGTGACCGTATTGTCCTCTACCACCTGATTGCTTAGAGTACTTGTATTCAACATCAACTGGTTGAGTTATAGTCTCTCTATATGCAACTTGTGGTGCACCAACTTTAGCTTCTACTTTAAATTCTCTTAATAATCTATCTACTATTATCTCTAAGTGTAACTCACCCATACCAGATATTATAGTTTGTCCTGTTTCTTGGTCAGTCTTAACTGTGAAAGTTGGGTCTTCTTCAGCTAGTTTTTGAAGAGCTATACCCATTTTCTCTTGAGCTGCTTTAGAGCTTGGCTCTATAGCAACAGATATAACTGGCTCAGGGAATTCCATAGATTCAAGTATTATTGGATTAGCAGGGTCACATAATGTGTCTCCAGTAGTAGTATCTTTTAATCCTACTGCTGCTGCTATATCTCCAGCATAAACCTTAGTTATTTCTTCTCTTGTATTGGCATGCATTTGTAATATACGACCAATTCTTTCTCTCTTATTCTTAGTTGCATTTAAAACATAAGAACCAGATTCTAATGTTCCAGAGTAAACTCTGAAGAACGCTAGTTTTCCAACGAATGGGTCAGTCATTATTTTGAATGCTAATGCAGAGAATGGTTCTTCATCAGAAGAATGTCTTTCAGCTTCTTCTCCATCTGCTAATATACCTTTTATAGCTGGTATATCAGTTGGTGCTGGTAAGTAATCTAAAACTGCATCTATTACTAACTGAACACCTTTGTTTCTATAAGCTGTACCACAGAAAACTGGGTTCATTTCACAAGCTATAGTAGCTTTTCTTATAGCAACTTTTAATTCATCTATAGTAAGTTCTTCACCTTCAAGGTATTTCATCATTAATTCTTCATCAGTTTCAGCTACTGACTCAACTAATTTTTCTCTCCACTCAGCAGCTAATTCTTTCATATCTTCTGGTATGTCTGTTTCTTCCATTTCAACACCTAGGTCGTCTTTGTATATAACAGCATCCATTTTTAATAAGTCTATTATACCTATGAATGAATCTTCCTTACCTATTGGTAATTGCATAGGAACTGCATTAGAATTTAATCTAGATTTCATCATACTTACAACATTGTAGAAATCTGCACCTAATATATCCATTTTGTTTACAAAAGCTATTCTAGGTACTCCATAAGTTTCAGCTTGTCTCCATACATTTTCTGATTGAGGCTCAACCCCACCTTTTGCACAGAATACAGCAACTGAACCGTCAAGAACTCTTAGAGATCTTTCAACCTCAACTGTGAAGTCCACGTGTCCAGGAGTATCTATTATGTTTATTCTATGGTCTTTCCATGAAGCAGTAGTAGCGGCAGAAGTTATTGTTATACCTCTTTCCTTCTCTTGCTCCATCCAGTCCATTTGAGAAGCTCCTTCATGAGTTTCTCCTATTTTATGAGTTTGCCCAGTATAAAACAGGATTCTTTCTGTAGTAGTAGTCTTTCCTGCATCTATATGAGCCATGATTCCTATATTCCTAGTTTTTTCCAAAGGAAACTTTCTAGCCATGGTTATCCTCCTTATGATATCCTTAAATTTATAAGATATCTATATATCCTACCATCTGTAATGAGCAAATGCCTTATTAGCTTCTGCCATTTTATGAGTATCTTCTTTTTTCTTAACTGAAGCTCCAGTGTTGTTAGCTGCATCCATTATTTCTTTAGCTAGCTTTTCAACCATTCCTTTTTCTCCACGAGCTCTAGTATATTTCACTAGCCATCTTAAGCCTAATGTTTGTCTTCTTTCAGGTCTAACTTCGATTGGCACTTGGTAGTTTGCTCCACCAACTCTTCTTGCTTTTACTTCTAAAACAGGCATTATATTATCCATTGCTTTATTAAATACTTCTAAAGCTTCTTCTCCTGTCTTTTCAGCAACAATTGCGAAAGCATCATAAACTATTCTTTGAGACTTTCCTTTTTTTCCGTCTACCATTAGATTATTTATTAATTTAGTAACTACCTTACTCCCATACATAGGATCTGGTAAAACTTCTCTTTTTGGAACATTACCTTTTCTTGGCATTTCGCTTCCCTCCTTAATTATTTAACTTAAATCATAGGTACTCGACATAAATCATTTAATGCCGTGATGCCGTAAATATATATATATTTAAAGCACCGAACTATAATCAATCATTAATTGTTTTATTTTTTAGCTTCTTTAGGTCTCTTCGCACCGTATTTAGATCTTGATTGTCTTCTCTTATCAACACCTGCTGTATCTAGAGTACCTCTTAGTATATGGTATCTAACCCCTGGAAGGTCTTTTACTCTTCCTCCTCTTATAAGAACAACACTATGCTCTTGTAAGTTATGTCCTTCTCCTGGTATATAAGCAGAAACTTCTATACCATTAGTTAATCTAACTCTGGCAACTTTTCTTAAAGCTGAGTTAGGCTTCTTAGGAGTAACTGTTTTTACTGAAGTACAAACCCCTCTTTTTTGTGGGGCACTAGCGTCAGTTACTTTCTTATTTAAAGAGTTGTAACCTTTTTGTAATGCTGGAGCAGTAGATTTCTTCTCTAGCGCTTTTCTACTTTTACGAACTAATTGGTTAATTGTTGGCATCATCTGCACCTCCTTCCAAATTTTCGATCTTATCAGTGACCGCCAACTACATCAATATGAATATTCATACTGACTGATTGTAACATTCGTTACTTACAATTTAATGTCTATAACACATAAATATGTGATATTAGCATTTTCTAGCTTGATGCTTTTTAGTTCTCATTTATTGCCATCTAAAAGTCACTAAGAACTTGTTCAAGCCCTTAGTGTACTTTTAAACAACACACTTTACTATTTTAACACCACAAATAATGGTTGTCAAGATTTCTTTACTCTATATACTATTAATCTTCAATTTTTTCAACAGCTATATTTCTATATTTCTTCATTCCTGTTCCTGCTGGTATTAACTTACCTAATATAACATTTTCTTTAAGCCCTATTAAGTGATCTTCTTTACCTTTTATGGCTGCCTCTGTTAATACTCTTGTTGTTTCTTGGAAAGAAGCTGCTGATAAGAATGAATCAGTTGCAAGAGATGCTTTAGTTATACCAAGTAAAACTCTTTTAGCAACTGCTGGTCTTAAACCTTTAGCTATAGCGTCTTTATTACATTCATTGAATGTTAATACATCTTCATATCCACCTGGTAATAAATCTGTATCTCCTGGGTCTTCAACTTTAACTTTAGATAGCATCTGTCTTACTATAACCTCTATATGTTTATCGTTAACGTCAACCCCTTGAAGTCTATACACTCTCTGAACTTCTTTAACTATATATTCTTGAACTCCCTTAACACCATTTACTCTTACTATGTCGTGAGGATTTATAAACCCTTGTGTTAGAGGGTCTCCAGCATCTAACATTTGACCTTGCTTAACTTTTAATCTGGAACCATATGGTATTATATATGTTTGAGTCTCGCCTTCTTCTGGTATTACATTTACTTCTTTTCGCTTTCCAGTTTCATCTATTTCAACTCTACCAGACACTTCAGTTATTACAGCTAATCCTTTTGGTTTTCTTGCTTCAAATAATTCTTCAACCCTTGGAAGACCTTGAGTTATATCAGCTCCTGCAACTCCTCCAGTATGGAATGTACGCATTGTAAGCTGAGTACCCGGCTCACCGATAGATTGAGCTGCTATTATACCAACTGCTTCACCTATATTAACTTCTTTTCCTGTAGCTAAGTTTCTACCATAGCACTTAGAACAAACTCCATGATTAGTTTTACAGTTAAGAACTGTTCTTATCCTAATTTTTTCAATTCCTAAATTTACTATAGTTTCTGCTTCATCTTCTTGTATCATAGCATCAGCTTCAACTATAACTTCACCAGTTTCAGGATTTAATATAGGGTCTATAGTATATCTTCCTACAATTCTATCGTATATCTCTTCTATAATTTCATTTCCTTCTTTTATAGCATAAATTTCTGTAGTATCTTCTGTACCGCAATCTATTTCTCTTACAATAACATCTTGACTTACATCAACAAGTCTTCTTGTTAAGTATCCAGATTCAGCTGTACGTATAGCTGTATCGGCAAGACCTTTTCTGGCACCATGTGAAGATGTAAAGTACTCTAGTACTGATAAACCTTCACGGAAATTAGATTTAACTGGTATCTCAACTGTTTTACCAGATGCATTGGCCATAAGACCACGCATACCTGCTAGCTGTCTAATTTGGTTTTTAGAACCTCTGGCTCCTGAATGTGCCATTATATATATATTGTTTAATCTGTCTAATCCACCCATAAGAGCATCAGTAACTTTATCAGTTGTTTCTGTCCATGTCTCTATAACTTTTTCATATCTCTCTTCATCAGATATTAGACCTCTTCTGTATGCTCTTTCATATTTATCAACTTTTGCTTCTGCATCAGCTATAAATATTTTCTTTTCTTCTGGAACACTCATATCATCAACAGCAACTGTTATACCACCTAATGTAGAGTATTTAAATCCTAAAGATTTTATATAATCTAGTAATTCAGCTGTCTCTGTATTACCATGTTTTCTAAAGCATTTATCTATTATTTTACCAAGAGACTTCTTATCTGCTAAGAAATCAACTTCAAGTGCAAATGGATTTTCTTTTCTATCTACAAAACCTAAGTCTTGAGGTATATTTTCATTAAATATAAATCTACCGACAGTACTTTCAACTAATGAACTTCTTCCATCTTCAAGTGTTACCTTCAATTTTACTAATGCATGTAGATGAACTGACTTATTGTAATAAGCAAGTAATAATTCATTAAAGTCTTTAAATACCATACCTGTTCCTTTAGCCCCATCTTGTGCTTCTATTGTTAGATAATAACAACCTAAAACCATATCCTGAGATGGAGTAGTTATAGGTGAACCATCTTTAGGAGCAAGTATATTATTTACAGAAAGCATTAAGAATCTTGCTTCTGCTTGTGCTTCTACTGATAAAGGTACATGAACTGCCATTTGGTCACCATCAAAGTCTGCGTTGTAAGCTGTACATACAAGAGGATGTAGTTTTATAGCTTTGCCTTCAACTAAGATTGGTTCAAATGCTTGTATACCTAATCTATGCAGAGTTGGCGCACGGTTAAGAAGAACTGGATGACTTTTTATAACATCTTCTAAAACATCCCAAACTTCTGGTTTAACTTTTTCTACTATAGATTTCGCACTTTTTATATTATGTGCATATCCTTCTTTAACTAACTTATCCATAACAAATGGCTTGAATAGCTCCAATGCCATTTTCTTTGGAAGACCACACTGATAGAATTTAAGTTCTGGTCCAACAACTATAACAGAACGTCCTGAGTAGTCAACACGCTTACCAAGTAAGTTTTGACGGAAACGACCTTGTTTACCTTTTAGCATATCTGATAAAGATTTAAGTGGTCTATTTCCAGGTCCTGTTACAGGTCTACCTCTTCTACCATTATCTATTAATGCATCAACGGCTTCTTGAAGCATTCTTTTTTCATTTCTTACAATTATATCTGGAGCTCCAAGCTCTAATAATCTTTTAAGTCTATTATTTCTATTTATAACTCTTCTATATAAATCATTTAGGTCTGAAGTCGCAAATCTTCCACCATCAAGTTGTACCATTGGTCTTAAATCTGGTGGTATTACTGGTATAGCGTCTAAAATCATCCATTCTGGTTTGTTGCCAGACTTTTTAAATGCTTCCACAACTTCTAATCTTCTTATTGTTCTAACTTTCTTTTGTCCTGTACTATCTTTTAACTCTGCTCTTAAGTCTTTACTTTGTTGTTCTAAGTCTATATTTTGTAGTAATGTCTTTACAGCTTCAGCACCCATTCCTACAGTAAAAGTATATCCATACTTTTCAAGAGCAGTTCTGTATTCTTTTTCTGTAAGTAGTTGTTTTTCATTCAATCCAGTTTCTCCTGGATCAACTACTACATATGAGGCAAAGTATAATATTTTTTCTAATGATCTTGGTGACATATCAAGTAAAAGTCCCATTCTACTTGGTATACCTTTGAAGTACCAGATGTGAGACATAGGAGCAGCTAGCTCTATATGTCCCATTCTTTCTCTTCTTACTTTTGATTTAGTTACTTCTACTCCACATCTATCACAAACTACACCTTTATATCTAACTCTTCTATATTTACCACAGTGACACTCCCAGTCTTTTTGTGGTCCAAATATTCTTTCACAGAAAAGACCATCTTTTTCTGGTTTTAAAGTACGGTAATTTATAGTTTCTGGCTTTTTAACTTCTCCTCTAGACCATTGTCTTATTTTTTCTGGAGAAGCCAATGCTATTTTTATCGACTCGAAATTGTTTAATTCAAACAAGGAGTTCTCTCCCTTCTATTTGAGATTTACATTAATTAAATTTATATATCAAAGTCATCACTTTCAAAATCTATTTCTTCTTCAAATAAATCATCCTCAGTGAATTCTTCTAAATTCTCTATATCCTCATCTTCTGCATTTTCCGCAAAATCATCTTCAATTTCTTCTATTATGTTACTTTCTTCAACTTCTCCCATGTGATTTACAACATCTAGCTCAAATTCACCTATTGTATCATCTTCATCCACAGATTCTCTTACTTCTATTTCTTGGTCTTCATCTGTCAATACTTTTACATCTAAGCATAAACTTTGAAGTTCTTTTATAAGAACCTTAAATGATTCTGGGATTCCTGGTTCAGGTATGTTTTCACCTTTAACTATAGCTTCATAAGTTCTAACACGACCTACAACATCATCAGACTTAACAGTAAGTATCTCTTGAAGTATGTGAGCAGCTCCATATGCTTCTAGAGCCCAAACCTCCATCTCTCCAAATCTTTGTCCACCAAATTGTGCTTTACCACCTAGTGGCTGTTGAGTAACTAACGAGTATGGTCCAGTACTTCTTGCATGTAGTTTTTCATCTACTAAGTGATGTAGTTTCAAGTAATACATATATCCAACAGTTATTCTGTTGTCAAAAGACTCACCTGTTCTACCATCATATAAAGTTAATTTACCATCTCTAGGATACCCAGCTTCCTCAAGAGCATCCATTATATCATACTCATTAGCACCATCGAATACTGATGTTGCTACATACCATCCTAATGTCTTAGCAGCAAGTCCTAAATGAACTTCTAGAACCTGACCTATGTTCATACGTGATGGTATACCTTGTGGGTTAAGTATTATGTCTAATGGTGTTCCATTTTCCATGAATGGCATATCTTCTTCAGGTAATACTCTTGAGATAACCCCTTTATTACCATGACGACCAGCCATTTTATCTCCAACTTTTATTTTTCTCTTTTTAGCTATATAGCATCTTACTAATTCATTTACTCCTGGAGATAAATCATCTCCATTTTCTCTAGTAAATACTTTTACATCAACTATTATACCAGATTCACCATGAGGCACTTTAAGTGAAGTATCTCTAACTTCTCTAGCCTTTTCTCCAAATATTGCACGAAGTAATCTTTCCTCCGCAGTAAGTTCAGTTTCTCCTTTTGGAGTTACTTTACCAACTAGTATATCACCTGAGTCTACTTCTGCACCTATTCTTATTATACCTCTGTCATCTAAGTTCTTAATTGCACTATCTCCAACATTAGGTATATCTCTAGTTATTTCCTCTGGTCCTAGTTTTGTATCTCTAGCTTCACATTCATATTCTTCTATATGAATTGTTGATAATCTATCTTCTTTAACTAATCTTTCATTTATTAATATGGCATCCTCGTAGTTATAACCTTCCCAAGTCATAAATGCTATAAGGCAGTTTCTTCCAAGTGCAACTTCTCCTAAATCAGTTGCTGGACCGTCTGCTATAACATCACCTTTCATTATCTGGTCACCTTTATTTATTATAGGTGTTTGATTTATACAAGTACCTGAGTTTGAACGTTTAAACTTAAGTAAATTATATCTATCTCTGTTTCCATCTTCTCTTTTTATTATTATTTCATCTGCTGTTACTCTTTCTGCTATACCAGAATTTCTAGCAACAACAACTGCTCCAGAGTCTTTTGCGGCTCTATATTCTATACCAGTTCCTATAATTGGTGCTTCTCTTCTAACTAGAGGCACTGCCTGACGTTGCATGTTCGCTCCCATAAGGGCACGGTTGGCATCATCATTTTCTAAGAAAGGTATCATAGCAGTGGCAACAGATACAACCTGCTTAGGAGATATATCCATGTAATCTACTCTACTTTCAGGAACCATTTCAACAGCACCATTTACAGTTCTACAAACAACTCTATGGTTTACGAATTTACCGTCTTCTGTTAATGGCTCATTTGCCTGAGCTCTTACGAATAAATCTTCCTCGTCAGCAGTTAAATAATGTATTTCATCAGTAACTGTTGATGTTTCTTTATCAAATTTTCTATATGGTGATTCTATAAATCCAAATTCATTTATCTTTGCATAAGTTCCTAGAGAGTTTATAAGACCTATATTTGGTCCCTCTGGAGTCTCTATTGGACACATTCTACCATAGTGTGAATGGTGAACGTCACGCACTTCGAATCCAGCTCTTTCTCTTGAAAGACCTCCAGGTCCAAGGGCTGATAATCTTCTCTTATGTGTTAACTCAGATAGAGGATTTGTTTGATCCATGAACTGAGATAACTGAGAACTACCAAAGAATTCTTTTATTGCAGCTGAAACTGGTCTTATATTAACTAACGCTTGAGGCGTTATAGCTTCCATATCTTGAACTGTCATTCTTTCTTTTATAACTCTTTCCATTCTTGAAAGACCAATTCTAACTTGATTTTGTAATAATTCACCTACAGATCTTATTCTTCTATTTCCTAGGTGATCTATATCATCAATATTTCCTATATTATAGAATATATTAAACTCATAACTTATTGAAGCTATTATATCATCTAATAATATATGTTTTGGTATAAGTTCTTTAATTCTTGATTTTATAGCTTCTTTTATTTCTTCTTCATCACTATATCCATCTAAAATTTCTTTTAAGGTTGGATAATGTACTTTTTCTTTTATGTTTAAATCATCTATGTCAAAATCAATGTGAGACTTAATATCTACAAAATTATTTCCTATAACTCTAACTTTCTTATCATCATCCATTAGTAGATTTACTACATTTATACCTGCATTTTGTATATCTTTAGCTACCTCATAACTTATTTTTTCTCCAGCTTTTACAAATACCTCACCAGTTTCTGGGTTTATTATGTCTTCTGCTGAAATTTTATTCATTATTCTATAGCATAAAGCAAGTTTCTTATTGAATTTATATCTACCAACTTTTGCTAAGTCATATCTTTTTGGGTCAAAGAATAAAGCATTTAGTAAAGATGATGCACTTTCTACAGTAGGGGGTTCACCTGGTCTTAATTTTTTGTATATCTCTACAAGACCTTCTTCTACCGTCTTAGTATTATCCTTTTCTAATGTAGCAGATAATCTCTCATCTTCTCCTAAAAGGTCAATTATCTCTGCATCTGTTCCTATTCCTAAAGCTCTAAGTAAAACTGTAACTGGTTGTTTTCTTGTTCTATCAACTCTTACAGATATTACATCATTAGAATCTGTTTCATATTCTAACCATGCTCCTCTATTAGGAATTACAGTAGATGAAATCAATCTCTTACCTGTTTTATCTCTTTCTTCCGCATAGTAAACACCAGGAGATCTAACTAATTGACTTACTATAACTCTTTCTGCTCCATTTATAACGAAAGTTCCTCTTTCTGTCATTAAAGGGAAGTCACCCATAAACACTTCTTGTTCTTTTATCTCACCTGTTTCTTTATTTATAAGTCTTACCTTAACTTTTAGAGGTGCACAATATGTAGCATCTCTCTCTTTACACTCTTCTATATCGTACTTTGGTTTATCATCTAAAGAATAGTCCACAAATTCCAATATAAGATTACCAGTATAATCCTCTATTGGTGAAATATCATCAAACACTTCTTTTAAACCTTCTTTTAAAAACCACTCATAGGAATCTACTTGAATTTCTATAAGATTTGGCACATCAGCTATTTCCTTAATTTTAGAAAAGCTCATTCTAGTTCTTTTACCTATCGTGACAGGATGTGGCATTCACTTTTCACCTCTCAATAATTAAAAATAAAACAATAGTTCATTCTAACGCATCTAATAATTTTAGCATAATGTCAAGTATTTTTCAATATATTTTTTATCTTATATGTAAACTATGCATTATTTTTGATTTTTTGTAAATTATTTTAAGCATATATTATGTATTATGTACAATTTTCTGATTTAAAATCCATATTTTTCATTTATAGGTCTAATTTTCTATGCTAAATTATGTACCAATAACATCCCCCTATTTAATTATAATTCCATAAGAAAACACTTGTAAACAATTACATTTATACAAAAATCTATTAAATAACCAAAATAAAGACCATAAATAAATTTAACTGGTGATTTTAAGCCTTAAACTTTTTCCAGTATAAATTATATCTATGGTCTTTATAAGATAGAATTCCTACTATAACTAATACATAAATTTTCATTACATATTAGTAACTTAATTATCTTAATATATTATCTGCAAATTGCGGAGTAGGTAAACCAAATCCTCCTGCAACTTCAAGTAAATCTCCTGTTATAAATGATGAATCATCACTAGCATAGAATAAAACTGCTTTTGCTATATCATCTGGTTTTCCTATACGATTTAAGGGAACATGCTTTAAAAATTCTTTTATGAATTCTGGTGACATATTATCTAGTGCAGCCTTAGTTGCAATAAGGCCTGGAAGTACAGCATTACATCTAACATTATCTTTTGCATATTGTGTTGCTATGTTTTGAGTTAATGAATTAATTGATGCTTTTGATACACAGTAAGCTATTCTAGATAAATCAGGTAACACTGAACCTATACTTGATATATTTACTATACTGCCTTTTCCATTCTTTATCATATGAGGAATCGCTGCTTTACATGGTAAATACACACTTTTTAAATTAGTATTTACTGTATCAAAAAAATTATCTGTATCTCCAGTCAAAAGGTCTTTGTCAAGAGAAGGGTTTGTTGAACCAAAATTGTTTACAAGTATGTCTATCTTACCTTCTTTTTTAACTACAGCTTCTATCATTGAAGTAAAAGTTTCTTCTTCACGAGCATTAAAGTAAACAAACTTAGCACAACCGCCTTCTGAACTTATCTTATTTATAACTTCAGTAGCTAATTCTTCTGAACGAGCTGCTAAATATACAATTGCTCCATTCTTTGCCAATATCTCTGCGGAAGCTAATCCAATACCTTTTGTTGCTGCAGTGACTACTGCAATTTTTCCTTGTAATTTTTCCATTATTAATTCCTCCTTAAATACGTCCTCTAGTCTACAAATTTCGATTATTCTAAATATCTAATTCATTTTAAAATTTATATTTGTTAATTAATTATTTATTACATTTTATTTATAAAATATTTTTGTGTTTTTTTAAATAATATGTAATTTTTTACAGTGTCATTTAATTATATACCTTATATATATACATTACAATAATTGTTTATATTTCAATTTAATAACAATATTAAATTAAAATATCATTACATAGTATATGATACCCTTAATTTAATACTATTATATAAATTTTTTTCATTTTATAAAAATACTTTATTTATAACTCCAAATAAATTCTATAATTCTTTGCAAATAAAAAAGATACCCAATGGGTATCTTTTTAAAGAAACTACTTAACTTCTACTTTAGCTCCAGCAGCTTCTAATTTTTCTTTTATTTGATCAGCTTCTTCTTTAGAAGCTCCTTCTTTAACTGTCTTAGGAGCATTGTCAACTACTTCTTTAGCTTCTTTTAATCCTAATCCTGTTATTTCTCTAACTGCTTTTATAACTCCAACTTTTGAAGAACCAACGTCAGTTAATACTACATCAAACTCAGTTTTTTCTTCAGCAGCTGGTCCACCAGCAGCTGCACCAGCTACCATTACTGGAGCTGAAGCTGATACACCGAATTTTTCTTCAGCAGCTTTAACTAATTCATTTAATTCTAAAACTTTCATATTTTCTATAGCTTCTAATATTTGTTCTATTGTCATTTTTAGCACCTCCGAATTTTATTTCAAATTAATATTTATAATTTTTTAGTTAAGCAATTAAGCTTCTTCTTGACCTTCTGCCTTTTTCGCTATTGCATCTATTAAGTATGCGAAGTTTGATACTGGAGCTTTTAAGCTACCAAGTAATTTAGCGATAAGAACTTCTCTTGATGGTATGTTAGCCATTTCAACAATTTTAGACTCATCGTAGAATGCACCTTCCACAATACCCATCTTTAATTTCATTTTTGGATGAGAATCCATGAATCCTTTTAATATTCTAGCTGGAGCAACTGGATCATCATATCCAAATGCTATGGCATTAGTTCCAACTAATAATTCATCATTAAATTGCTCTATACCAACTTCTTTAGCTGCTCTTCTAACTAAAGTATTTTTATATACTTTGTAATCCACACCAGCTTCTCTCATTTGTTTTCTTAACTCAGTTACTTCTTCAACTGTTAATCCTTTGTAATCTACAACAACAGCAGCAGAAGATTTTTGTAACTTTTCAACTATCTCAGAAACAACTTCTGATTTAATTTCTATAGCTTTTCTCATATAGACGTGCACCTCCTTCACCAAATAGGCTTAGTATTTACCGCAACATTATAAAAAGCTTTTGTTGCCAAAAGTAGACATCAAAAGCTTTAGTAATCTCAATTTATCTAAAACCTCGGCGGGATATTAAGCTTTCGCACCCACTATCTACGGCAAATCTATTCTTTTTTACATTGACAAGTGATATGATAACATTTTTGTCAACCTGTGTCAACAGTTTTATTATTCAGCTGTTCTTGCTGGGTTTATTTTAACTCCAGGTCCCATTGAAGAAGCTACTGTTATACTTCTTAAATATTGTCCTTTAGCAGCAGCTGGTTTAGCTTTTATTATAGCATCCATTAATGCAGTAAAGTTTTCAGTTAATTTCTCTCCACCAAATGATACTTTTCCTACTGGAACGTGTATTATGTTAGTTTTGTCTAATCTGTATTCAACTTTACCAGCTTTTATTTCATCTATAGCTTTAGCTACATCAAATGTAACTGTTCCTGATTTAGGGTTTGGCATTAAACCTTTAGGTCCTAATACTCTACCTAATCTACCTACTACACCCATCATGTCTGGAGTAGCAACTACTATATCAAATTCAAACCAGTTTTCACCTTGTATTTTTTGAACTAATTCTTCAGCTCCTACAAAGTCAGCACCAGCTTGTTCAGCTTCTTTAGCTTTTTCACCTTTAGCAAAAACTAAAACTCTTTTAGTTTTACCAGTTCCATGAGGTAATACAACTGCACCTCTTACTTGTTGATCAGCATGTCTTGAGTCAACACCTAATTTAATGTGTGCTTCTACTGTCTCATCAAATTTAGCTCCAGCTATGTCTGAAACTAATGTTAATGCTTCTGATGCATCATAGAATTTAGTTCTATCTACTTTTTGTAATGCACCTGCATATCTTTTACCTTTTTTAGCCATTTTATTTTCCTCCTCGTGGTTAATTTCGGCTTTTCGCCTCCCACTTTATAAAAAAAAGTGTATCTTTTAATTAATCTTCGATTACAACACCCATACTTCTAGCAGTACCAGCTATCATACTCATAGCAGCTTCTACTGATGCAGCATTTAAGTCAGGCATCTTTAATTCAGCTATTTCTCTTACTTGAGCTGAAGTCATTTTAGCAACTTTCTTCTTGTTTGGTTCTCCAGAACCTGATTTTAAGTTTAATGCTTTTTTAATTAAAACTGCAGCTGGTGGAGTTTTTGTTATAAAACTGAATGATCTATCTTGATATACAGTTATAACAACTGGTATTATCATTCCAGCTTGATCTGCAGTTTTAGCATTAAATTCTTTTGTAAATCCCATTATATTAACACCATGTTGTCCTAATGCTGGTCCAACTGGTGGCGCTGGAGTAGCCTTTCCTGCAGGTATTTGTAACTTTATTTGACCTATAACTTTTTTAGCCATTTTGAGCGCACCTCCTCAGATTTTTCTATAATATAGTATTAGATTTTTTCTATACCTTCAAGCTCTATTACAAATAGAGTCCTTTTACCAAATGCATTTATGCATACTTTGACTTCTCTATTTTCTAAGTCAATTTCTTCTATGTTACCTATTTGTCCACTAAATGGTCCTTGAGATACTTTTACTGTATCTCCTATTTCAAAATCAATATCACTATTTACTACCTTAGGGTCTGTTGTATCTATACCCATAGATTTGACTTCATCTTCACTTAATGGTACTGGTTTTGAACCAGGTCCAACGAAACCTGTAACTCCCTTAGTATTTCTTACTACATACCAAGATTCATCAGTTATTATCATTTTAACCAAAACATAGCTTGGATAAACTTTACGTTGTCTAGTTTTTTCTTTTCCAGTTTTAGTAGTTTCCACTACTTCTTCTGTTGGAACAACTACTTGTCTTATGCAGTCTTCCATACCTCTTGTTTTAACTGCTTTCTCAATTGTAGCTTTAACTTTATTTTCATGTCCCGAATAAGTATGAACTACATACCAACTTGCTTCTTGTAATTCTGACATTTAACTTACCTCTTTTCGTCTATTTTAGTAATAACGCTAGTGCACCAGATAATATAGTGTCTATACCCCATACTAATATAGTGCATGAAATAACTACAGTTAAAACTATACTTGTGTTTTTAAACAGTTCCTTTTTTGTCGGCCATGTAACTCTTTTTAATTCTTGTTTAGTTTCTTTTAAGTATCCAAACAAACTAAACCTTTTTTTAGTTTTTGCACCGTCATTTTTTTGGGCAGCCATTCCATACTCACATCCTTATAAAAAACTATTTTGTTTCTTTATGAGTTGTATGCTTTTTACAGAATCTACAATATTTTTGTAATTCTATTCTGTCTGGATTATTTTTCTTATTCTTAGTAGTGTTGTAGTTTCTTTGCTTACACTCTGTACATGCTAAAGTTACTTTAACTCTCATCTGATACACCTCCAACTTTGTAATACAATAATGTATATTGTTAATATATGTGAATATAATATCTTTAAAATATGTATTTATTAAAAATCTACAGTATTCAAGATATTATTAACTTCCTATAATCATTACCTTGTATAAGTTATCACAAAATCCTATGCTGTGTCAATGTTTTTGTATTTCTATGTTAAAAAAAGAGGAGCATAACCCCTCTTTTTGTTATTCCTTTTAATCCATCAGTTTAGAAAAGAATTACTCTATTATTGTAGCAACAACTCCTGAAGCTACTGTTCTTCCACCTTCTCTTATTGAGAATCTTAATCCCTCTTCTACAACTATTGAGTTTATTAAGTCTACTTCCATTGTTACGTTATCTCCTGGCATTACCATCTCTATTCCTTCTGGTAACTTACAAGCTCCTGTTACGTCTGTTGTTCTGAAATAGAATTGTGGTCTATATCCATCAAAGAATGGTGTATGTCTTCCACCCTCTTCTTTTTTAAGTACATATACTTCTGCTGTAAACTTTGTGTGTGCCTTTACTGATCCAGTCTTTGCTAGTACTTGTCCTCTTTCTATTTCGTTTCTTTGTACTCCTCTTAATAATGCTCCTATATTATCACCTGCTTGTGCTTGGTCTAATAATTTTCTGAACATCTCTACTCCTGTTACTACTACTTTTCTTGGCGCTTCTGTTAATCCTACTAATTCTACTTCGTCTTGTACTTTTAGTACTCCTCTTTCCACTCTTCCTGTTGCAACTGTTCCTCTTCCTGTGATTGAGAATACGTCCTCTACTGGCATTAAGAATGGCTTGTCTGTATCTCTCTCTGGTGCTGGGATATACTCATCTATTTGCTCGAATAATTCTACTATCTTATCTCCCCACTCACTCTTTGGATCTTCTAATGCCATTAATGCTGACCCTCTTACTATTGGAGTATCATCTCCTGGGAAATCATACTCTGTTAATAAATCTCTTACTTCCATCTCTACTAACTCTAATAACTCTTCGTCATCTACCATATCACATTTGTTTAAGAATACTACTATATATGGTACTCCAACTTGTCTTGATAATAGTATATGCTCTCTTGTTTGTGGCATTGGTCCATCTGTTGCTGAACAAACTAATATTGCTCCATCCATTTGTGCTGCTCCTGTTATCATGTTCTTAACGTAGTCAGCATGTCCTGGGCAGTCAACGTGTGCGTAGTGTCTATTTGGTGTTTCATACTCAACGTGTGCTGTTGATATTGTGATTCCTCTTTCTCTTTCTTCTGGAGCTTTATCTATGTTTGCGAAATCTACTGCTTCTCCTAATTGGTATCTGTCATATAATGTTTTTGTTATTGCTGCTGTTAATGTAGTTTTACCGTGGTCTACGTGTCCTATTGTCCCTATATTAACATGAGGTTTTGTTCTTTCGTATTTAGCTTTAGCCATTTTGAATTTCCTCCCTTATCTTTCGATATAAATTAATTTTGCTCACAATAAGCTTATGGTAAGTATTTTACTATTAATCATTTCTGTTTTCAAGATGTTTTTCTAATTTTCTCTTAACCCTTTGTAAAGCGTTATCTATTGACTTTACATCTCTTTTAAGCTTGTCTGCTATAAACTGGTATGACTTTCCATTTAAATATAATTCTAGTACTTCTAATTCCAAGTCACTTAACAATTCGTTCATCTTTGATTCTATATTTTTTAACTCTTCTTTACTAATTATAAGCTCTTCTGGATCTGTTACTATACTTGTAGCTATAATATCTAAAAGTGTTCTGTCTGACTCTTCATCATATATTGGTTTGTTCAAAGAAACATATGAATTTAAAGGTATATGTTTTTGTCTTGTTGCAGTTTTTATAGCAGTTATTATTTGTCTTGTTATACATATCTCTGCAAAACATTTAAATGAATTTGTCTTACTTCCATCAAAATCTCTAACTGCCTTATAAAGGCCTATCATTCCTTCTTGTATTATATCTTCTTTATCTGCTCCAATTAAAAAATATGACTTTGCTTTTGCCTTTACAAAATTTCTGTATTTGGTAATAATATACTCTAGTGCTATTTTATCCCCTTCACTTGCTCTTAGTACAATGTTATACTCATCCTGCTGACAATTGTCCACTAACTCATAACTTTTTTCTTTTGCTACTAACATGTAAATCTCCCCCATATATAAAACAAATTTATAGGTATATTATAGTCTAAAGAAGCTAGTAATTTCAACGCTTTCTACGAATGTTCTCAAGTTTCGACAATGTTTCTTTATCTAACCTTTCCTCCAACCAATTTCGCTGAATTTTTTTCCCCAAACCGATATTTTTTTCCTTCATTTTATTCTTGGAACGATCTAGCTCTAACTTTAATTCTCTTGCAGACATTCTAGTAGCACCTTTTCCTAAAATCATTTGTTGTTCTGCATAGTCATTAGTAGCTACTTTTACATCATCATACTTTGATAAAGAAGTTATAAACTTTTCTATATAACTATCTGCTGTTTGATGTTCTCGTGTATAAACTATTGTTATGTGTTTTCTTTTCTCAATTTTTTCTCGTGAGTTTTTAACATTATAAGCATCAAAAACTATTATAGTCTTATAACCCATAAACTCAGAAAATTCTATAATATCATCAATAAGCTTTTCTCGAGAATCTTCTAAGTCCTCTTTAGCCAGTTCTTTCAAATTATCCCACGCATTTATAATATTGTAGCCATCTATTATTAAGTAATGATTTATATTTTTTTTCATGCTTATTTACTTTTATCCAATCTCTGTCTGAATATCTCATATAAAAGTATTCCACCTGCTACAGACGCATTTAAAGATGTAACATTACCTATCATTGGCATTTTTACTATAAAGTCACAGTTTTGTTTAACCAATCTAGATATTCCAAAACCTTCACTTCCAATTACCACACCAAGAGGGCCAGTAAGATTTTGTTTATAAAAAGTTTCTCCATCCATATCAGCAGCAGCAATCCACAGCCCTTCATCCTTGAGTCTTTTTATTGTATTAACTATATTGGTTACCTTGCAAACTGGCATATACTCTACTGCTCCAGCAGATGCTTTAGCAACTACAGGGGTTATGTGTACAGACCTTCTCTTTGGAATAATAACTCCATGTGCCCCTACTGCATCTGCTGTCCTTATTATTGAACCTAGATTATGTGGATCTGTTATTTCATCTAGTATAATGAAAAATGGTTCTTCATCTTTATTTTTTGCTAAGTCTATTAACTCATCTAATTCATAATACTTATACTCACTTGCATAAGCTATTACACCTTGATGTGAATGACTTGTACTTACTTCATCTAACTTATGTTTATCAACATACTGGATAATTATGTTCTTCTCTTTAGCCATTCCTATTATTTTCTTAATTGACCCTTCTTTAGCTGAATTTGCAATTAATATTTTATCTATTTCTCTGTCACTCTTCATTGCTTCTATTACTGGATTTCTTCCTTCTATACTTGCCAAACTATTCACCTCCTACAAGGCTTTAAATTTTTCTCTGACTTGAACTATATCTCCACAAGTCATAGTTCCTTCTGGACAACTTCCATTTACACAACTTGGTCCAGTCTTTTTAAATAATACAGGAGCAACCTTTTTAACCTCTCTTAACATCTCTACAGCTAAATTTCTTATTTCCCACTGTGCTCTTTCACAGCATCTATGTTCAAAGAAATTAAATAAACTTCTAGCATTTATAGTAAATACCATTTTTGTTTCACATGCATTTGGAAATACATATCTAGCATCTTCTATTGCTTTCTTTTCAGCTTGTCTTTTTGCTGTTTTCTCATTTTTACCATTTTTTATTAGGTCATTATAATGATTTTCAAACAATATATCAACTAGCTTATCATAATTCTCTTGGTCTTTTTTCATTGAGCTTATAAATAACTCTTTTGCCTTTTCTATTTTTTCTATTTCTGGAGGAATTATGTACTCAAATTGCTCTAATTTAACATATCTTTGACTTTGTTGTGAAAAACTAGCTATACGATGTCTAACAATTTGATGTGAACAAGCTCTTGAAATACCTTCTATTGAAAATGTAAATGAAGCATGTTCTAATATTGACCCATGACCTATACTTAATAACATATTTAAAAATTTCTCTATACTTTCATCTGTTAAATCTTTTTCTATTTCGTCTGTCCCAACTGGTGAATAACATAGCTTAGCTGCCATAGCTATTACTTTTTCTGGTTCAGGTGTATGTGATATTAATTTTACTTTCATAAATTCTTATCCTTTCTCAACACTAATTTATATATATTTATTATACATTAGTTATAAAAAAAGTGTTGCCTTATTACTTATTATTAAGACAACACCCTTATATTTACAAATCTCTTTCAATAATTTTGATTCCTTTATTGATAATATCTTGAAGTCTCTCTATTTCATTATTTAAATACAAATATCCAACCAAAGCCTCAAATCCAGTTGCATGTTTGTAGTCTATAATATCTGCATTTTTAGGAGAAGTATTTGATTTTTGATTTCTTCCCCTTTTATAAATTTTACTCTCTTCCTCAGTTAATTCAGTTTCAATTTCATGAATTATTGTTGCTTGAGCCTTAGCTTTTACATACTTTATGGCTAATTTATGCAAATCATTAACTTTTCTTTGTGTATTCTGTCTAATCAAATGTTCTCTTATATATTTTTCATAAACTGTATCACCTAAGTATGCTAAAACTAGTGGTGATATAGTAACTAATTCAGTTTTTTCCATTTTTATATCCTTTTCCACTTAACACCTTGTCTTGTGTCTTCTAATACGATTCCCATATCTAATAATTGTTGTCTTATATCATCTGCTAATTGGAATTCTTTATTTTTCTTTGCATCAGTTCTTTTTTGTATCAATTCTTCAATATCCTTATCTAATGCAGTATCCTTTTTCTTATTTACAATATTTAATACTCCTGTAAGTTCATTAAACTCATCTAAACATTTCTTGGCAAACTCTAAAGAAGAATTTTCATCTACATTAGAATTTATTAGTTTAGCTAACTCAAAGATAACACTCACTGCGTCTGCTGTATTAACATCATCATCCATAGCGTCTATAAATCTTTGTCTAAAATTATCTAATTCTTTAACAAGTTCTACTTCTTTTTCTGTTAAATAAGATTCTTTTAGATTACTTAGTGTAAATTCTAATTTTTCTTTAGTATTATACAATCTTTCAAGACCAGCTTTAGCTTGATTTAGCATTTCATCACTAAAGTTTACTGGATTTCTATAATGTGCTGATAGCATGAAAAATCTTACTATCTCTAAATCATACAATTTTGATATATCTCTTACCGTAAAGAAATTACCTTTTGACTTACTCATCTTTTCATCATTTATATTTATATATCCATTGTGCATCCAATATTTTGAGAATGTTTTTCCGCTTCTAGCTTCACTTTGCGCTATTTCGTTTTCATGGTGTGGGAATGTTAAATCTTGACCACCTGCATGTATATCAATTGTCTCACCTAAATATCTCTTAGACATAACAGAGCATTCTATATGCCATCCAGGTCTACCTTCTCCCCAAGGGCTATCCCACCCTGGCTCACCTTCTTTTTTTGCTTTCCAAAGAACAAAATCCATAGGATGTCTTTTTTGGTCATTTACTTCAATTCTAGCTCCTGCTTCTAAATCTTCTTGTTTTTGACCTGAAAGCTTTCCATATCCTTCAAACTTATTTGTATCAAAATATACATCACCATTTACTGCATATGCATATCCCTTATCTTCTAATTCTTTTATAAAATCTATAATCTGTTGTATATTATCTGTAACCTGAGGGTGAACAGTAGCTCTTTTAATTCCTAGCCCATCACAATCTACAAAATATTCTTTTATATACTTAGTAGCAACTTCTTCTGGAGATATTCCTTCTTCATGGCTTCTATTTATAATTTTATCATCAACATCGGTAAAGTTTTGTACATAAGTTACATCATATCCTCTATACTCTAAATATCTTCTTAGAGTATCAAATATTATAAATGGTCTTGCATTACCTATGTGTATATAGTTATAAACTGTTGGACCACACACATACATTTTTACCTTTCCTTCTTCTATTGGAACAAATTCTTCTTTTGTTCTAGTCAATGTATTATAAACTTTCACACTCATCACCTCACTATATTTTTATAAATTATTTTCTTAACATTATATATTATAGTTGAAAATTGCAATAAATAATAGTACTACTATCATTTTTCGTACTATCTTTCAAACTACATAATAATACTACTGTTACTATTCTCTATTGTTCTTCTAAAAATATCTTTTTTTGAGAAGAGCATTTTTCAAAAGTTTCTTCTGTAATCATTTTTTCATCTTTTAATTTTTCTAAAATTGTAACATATTCTAAGCATAGCTCCTTTAATTCCTTTTTAACATCATCAATATTACTATACATAGTAATTACCCCCTTAATAATTAAATCAAACTAAAATAATAGATTTCCTTCTTTCTATGCTTAATATTTTATTAGTTTATTATTCATATTTTACTTATATTTTTGCTTTGCTTTTTATATATTAAATTTATTCCCCTAAATACCTTCATTTTCTTAAGCAGATATTTTCACCAAATACTAACACAAAAAAAGTCCGCTTCTAAATTAGCGGACTTTTATGACTATAATATATTATTTTTTACATAAGCTATTCTATTTAAGCAAGTTTCTTTTCCTAAAACTTCCATTACTTTTGGCAAATCTGGACCATGCATTTGCCCTGTCAAAATTATTCTTGAACCCATAAATAAATTTTTTCCTTTTATTTTGTACTCTTTTTGTATTTCTTTAAGCATGGCTTGAACGAACTCAGTATTTAATACCTCTGCTTTTTCTATTTTTTCTCCCAAAACATCTATTAAAGTAGGTATGTGCTCTAACTTTAAGAATTCACTTCCTTCTTCAGTCTCTACCTCTATTTTATCTCCAAAGAATATACTTGCATGTTCAGTAACTTCTTTTACATATTGTAATTTTTCTTTAAGTACTGATATCATACTTTTTAAGAAATCATACTTGCTAGTAGCTTCTCCTTCTGTTATAAATCCATCTTCTATTAAAAATGGTATTGCCAAATCTGTTAGGTAGGCATCATCACCATCTTTTATATAGTGCTGGTTAATCCAGTTTAACTTTTCAGTATCAAATACTCCACCACTTTTAGACACTCTTTCTACAGAGAAAGCTTTTTCTAATTCTTCCATTGTAAACAATTCTTGATTATCTTCTGGAGACCAACCAACTAATGCTACATAGTTTACTAATCCTTCTGGTAAATATCCTTTTTTCTTAAAGTCTTCAACAGCTACATCACCTTGTCTCTTACTTAATTTTTTCTTTTCTTTATTAAGTATATTTGGTAAATGCACAAATACAGGTGCTTTCCATCCAAAAGCTTCATATAAATAAACATGTTTTGGAGTAGATGATACCCACTCTTCTCCTCTTATAACATGTGTGATTTTCATTAAATAGTCATCCACAACTACTGCAAAATGATAAGTTGGAAATCCATCTGTTTTCATTAAGACTTGATCATCTAAATCATTAGTATTAAATTCCATATCTCCTCTAACTAAGTCTGTAAACTTAATTGTATGATTCTCTGGCAATTTTAATCTTATAACATATGGTATTCCTGCTTTTATATTTGCTTCTACTTCTTCTTTAGAAAGATTCTTGCAATGACCATCATATTTAGCCGTTTCTCCTGCTGCTCTTTGAGCATCTCTTACTTCGTCTAGTCTTTCTTTTGTACAGAAGCAGTAATAAGCCTTTCCACTATCCAAAAGTTGCTTTATATATTCTTGGTATATATCTAATCTTTGAGATTGAATATATGGACCATATTCTCCTTTTTGTACTACTTTCCCACTATCATCTAACATAACACCTTCATTATGATTGACACCAGCCCACTTCATAGCATTAAGCATATTCTCTATAGCACCTTCTACTAATCTACTTTGGTCTGTATCCTCTACTCTTAATATATATTCTCCGCCCATTTTTTTTGCAAATAAATAGTTATATAAAGCAGTTCTTAAACTACCTATATGTACAAATCCCGTTGGACTTGGTGCAAACCTTACTCTTACATTCATTTTTACTTCCTCCTGATATTTTATTCAATATAACTATAATATTAAACTAGTACATTGTTTTGCAAGTTTATTTTTACTGAACCTCCCATGACTAAAGTCACAGGATTCCTGCTTCATAGAATTTTGCATACTAAAATATGTATTCTCCACAGACTATCCCCGTAGTTCCTACGGTTCTTACATAAGTTATCTATTTTGAACTTTTATTAGTCTTAATCCTTCTTTTAGTATATTTATACTTGCATTTATATCTCTATCGTGAGTTTCATTACAACAAGGACAAATCCATTCTCTTACATTTAAGTTCTTAACTTCCTCGTTTTTGTACCCACATTTATTGCATATTTGTGAACTTGCAAAGAATTTACCTATCTTTACAATTTGTCTATCATGCCAATTAGCCTTGTATTTTAATTGACGAACAAATTCTGACCACGACACATCAGAAATAGAGAGAGATAGTTTACGATTTTTAATCATGTTCTTTACTTGTAAATCTTCTATGCAAATAATATCATTCTCTTTTATTAATTTAGTA
>NZ_JADGMN010000029.1:0-44967 GCF_020662285.1 Clostridioides sp. ES-S-0108-01
TCACACTTAGGTTTATTTCATCCTTATGTTTTAGTTTGATTAGCTTTAGGGGTTTCCAGCAATTCAAGTAGTATTGGATAGGTTCTATCCTATCTCTACATATAGGTTTCCCTATATGCTGACTATTATAGCTACTAACTCATGACTAAAGTCACGAGTGTGCGTAGCTATTTTTTAATCAAATGACTCAATTCATGAACAAACGTTCCTATAGCTCCAGTTACAATAATTCCAGTTTTTCCAAAAGATGAAAATATAAATCTATTGTTTAAATTTTCTGTAATGCTAAAAATCAATCCAAATACAATAAATATTCCTACAAAACAAAAGATATTTATCATACTTATTTTTAAAATTTCGACTATATAAATCATAAGTTAAAGCCTCATGTAAAAGTATTTAACTACTCTACTTCATATCCATTACAGTTTAAAATTTTACAAGCATTTTCTATATCTTTTTCTTTTATTAAAATATAATCTGTATCATATGTAGAAATTGCAAATATACTTATTTTATTTTCTGCTAATAAGCTACTTAGCTTAGATAAAATTCCTATAAGTGAAAAATCTAAAGGACCTAGTATCTTAAGTATTCTCCATTCTTTTTCTGACTTAACATCAGAAGGAACATTATTATTTAAGCATACAACACTTAATTCATCATCAGTTCTAGTTATAGAGTAAAACCCTTCTGTATCTATCCATGTTGGTATTTTACTATCATTACTTAATCTACATACTGCATACTCTTCTAAAAATAATTTTAATTTCATAATGTGTATCTCCTCCAATCTTATTTGTTTACTTAAGATTATACATTAAAAGTTATATAAAATAAAACATATAAAGCAAAAAAGGTTCACTATAGCATCCTATTTCTATAGCCAACCTTTAAAACTTAATTAAATTCTAATAAAGAGATATATTATCTAGGTTCAATTATAAGTTTAATGGCTGTTTTCTTATCACCTTCGATTTCTATATCAGTAAATGCGGGAATGCAAACTAAATCCATTCCACTAGGTGCAACAAAACCTCTTGCTATTGCAATTGATTTTATCGCTTGATTTAGAGCTCCAGCTCCTATAGCTTGTATTTCTGCAACGCCTCGTTCTCTTAGTACTCCAGCCAAGGCTCCAGCTACAGAATTAGGATTAGATTTTGATGAAACTTTTAGTACCTCCATTTCAACATCTCCTTGTTAATTTGTTAAAGTATCCATTACCTAAAGTACTAAATCATAATTGCCATTTACTAATTACAATCATCATTTAAAATATACTTTTATAAAAATATACTTCTATAATAGTTTTAAGAAAACCTTTATTTTTTTTAACCATTTTATACTAAAAAAACTACAAATTTCTTTATATTCTATAAGCATTTTCCAATATTTCTAAATTTATTATATCTTTGAGCTATAATTTCTTCTTTATCCATATCTTTATAATGATTTAATCTTTCTAAAATATAAGCTTTTATTTCTTTTGAAACAGCTTCTATATCTTTTTGTGCTCCTCCAAGAGGTTCTTTTATAATCTTATCTATTATTTTTAAATCATATAAATCGTTGCTTGTAAGCTTCATAACATCACAAGCTTCTTTAGCTTTAGATGAATCTTTAAATAGAATACTAGAAAGCCCTTCTGGAGAAATTACAGAATAAACTGAATGTTCTAACATACAAACATCATTGCCCACACCAATACCTAAAGCTCCTCCACTACCACCTTCGCCAATCACAAAAGTGATTACTGGAACAGAAAGTTTACTCATTTCGAGTAAGTTTCTTGCAATAGCTTCTCCTTGTCCTCTTTCTTCTGCTTCTAGGCCACAAAAAGCTCCTGATGTATCAATAAATGTTATTATCGGTCTATTAAATTTTTCAGCTTGTTTCATAAGTCTTAACGCTTTTCTATATCCCTCTGGATGAGGCATTCCAAAATTTCTTTTTATATTTTCTTTTGTATCTCTTCCTTTTTGGTGACCAACTATAGTGACATTAAATCTTCCTATCTGACCGATTCCTCCAACTATAGAAGGGTCATCTTTAAAAAGCCTATCTCCATGAAGCTCTAAAAAATTAGAACAAATATGTTCTATGTATTCCAACGTCGTAGGTCTTTTTATATCTCTACTTAACATTACCTTCTCATATGGTGATAGATGTGAAAAGGCATCTTCTTTAAGTTTTTCCAATTTCTCATTAAGTGAATTTATTTTATCGCTTAAATCTATATTATTTGCCTCAGAAATAGTTATTAATTGTTTAATATCATTTTCCAAAACCTTTATTTTTTCACTATTATTTTCAATCAAAACAGTTCCTCCTTCATGCCCTATTTCTTGTGCATAGCAAGAATTTGATATAATACTTCCTTCATTTTTCTTCTATCTACTATCATGTCAATAAAACCTTTTTCAAGTAAAAACTCAGAAGTTTGAAATCCTTCAGGAAGTTTTTGATTTATTGTTTGTTCTATTACTCTTGGACCTGCAAAACCTATCAACGTATTTGGCTCAGAAATTATAATATCTCCAAGCATAGCAAAACTAGCAGTTACTCCTCCAGTAGTAGGGTCAGTTAGAACTGATATATATGGCAATGATTTTTCTTCAAGTTTAGAAAGTGCTTGAGAAGTCTTTGCCATCTGCATAAGAGATACCATACCTTCTTGCATTCTAGCTCCTCCTGAAGCAGAACAAATAATTATAGGTAAATTATTTTCAGCAGCATACTCTATTGAATAAGTTATTTTTTCCCCAACAATAGAACCCATACTTCCCATCATAAAATCAGGATTCATTACACAAATAACTGTTTTAATTCCATTTATTCTTCCATAACCTGTGACAACAGCTTCTGACTCTTTTGTTTTTTCCTTATAAGAGTCTACTTTTTCTTTGTATTTAGGAAAATTTAGTGGATTTTGAAATTCTACATCAGAATTAAACTCCATAAAAGTTCCTTTATCAATCAATAAATTTATTCTTTTTCTTGCTCTTAAGCCATAATGTCTTGAACATTTTGGACATACAAATGAATTTTCTTCTATGTCCTTTCTAAATACATGACTATCACAACCTTTGCAATAGGTCCAAAATTTATCATCTACACTATTCTTTTTAAAGTTGTCATCTAAAGAAATCGTAACATACTTAGATTCTTTTGATGATAAAAATTTTTTTATCATAATCTATTTACTCCTTATAATGTAGCAAATTCTTTCTTCATAAAGACATCTTCTATAAATTTGGTATGATGAGTATCTTCTCTAAACTCCTCACTTGTTACAAGTGCCTTTTGAAATTCTACATTTGTATTAACACCCTCTACAATAATTTCATCTAGAGCTCTATATATTCTATTTATACATTCTTCTCTAGTTTCAGCCCAACATATTAATTTACCTATCATAGAATCATATAAAGGTGGTATAGTATATCCTGCATATACAAAAGTATCAAATCTAACACCAAAACCTCCAGGTAAATTTAACGATTCTATCTTACCTGGTGATGGAGCAAAATTCTTTGATGAATCTTCTGCATTTATTCTACACTCAATAGCATGACCTCTAAAAGTAATATCTTCTTGTTTAAAAGGAATTTCATCCCCATTAGCTATAGATATTTGAAGTTTTATAAGGTCAAGATTTGTTACCATCTCTGTAACTGGATGTTCAACTTGTATTCTTGTATTCATCTCTATAAAATAAAAGTTTTTATCTTTGTCAACTATAAACTCAATAGTACCAGCACCGATATAACCTACACCTTTTACTATATCTACTGCGATTTTATGAAGTTTTTGTCTTTCTTCATCTGAAAGGTATGGACTTAAAGATTCTTCTATTACTTTTTGATTTCTCCTTTGCATAGAACAATCTCTATCACCTAAATGTATTGCATTTGAGTGTTTATCTCCAAATACCTGTACTTCTATATGTCTAGGATTTTCTATAAATTTTTCCATATATAAATCGCTATTAGAAAATGCTGCTAGAGCTTCTGAACTCGCCATATCAAAACTTGAAAAAAGCTCTTCTTCTTTTCTAACGATTCTCATACCTTTTCCACCGCCTCCGCTTGAGGCTTTTATCATAACAGGATATCCAATTTCTCTTGCAACTTCTAAAGCTTCTTTCTTAGTTTTCAAAACAGATTCTGAACCAGGAACAACAGGGATATTTAATTCCATCATAGTTTCTCTTGCTCTAGATTTATCTCCCATCAAAATCATTTGTTCTCTTGTTGGACCTATAAAAATAATATTGTTCTCTTCACATTGCTTTGCAAATTCAGGATTCTCTGATAAAAATCCAAAACCTGGATGAATGGCGTCACACTTTAATTTAAGAGCAAGATATATTATATTTTCTATATTATTATAGCTCTTGCTTATATTGTTTGGCCCTATACAAATAGATTCATCAGCTATATATCTATGAAAACAATCTTTATCTATTTCAGAATAGATAGCAACAGTCTTTATACCTAGTTCTTTACATGTTCTGATGATTCTAACTGCTATATCGCCTCTATTTGCAACTAGTATTTTTTTTATCAACTTAAATACCTCCTACTACAATGGTTTTATCTTAAATAAAGGTTGATTATATTCTACTAGTTCTTCATTACCAACTAATACTTCAATTATTTCACCTTTAATTTCACTTGTTATCTCATTCATAAGCTTCATTGCTTCTAATATACATAAAGTATCGCCTTCTTCAACTACATCGCCAACCTTAACAAAGCTATCTGCATCTGGGCTTGGAGAATCATAGAATGTTCCCATCAAAGGAGCTACTACTACCGATAAATTCTCATTAGATTCGACAGGTATATCATTTATAACTGGCTTTTCTAAGGAAAGATCTACTACTGATTCTTGTTGTACACTTAAAACAGGTGAATTTGTAGCTTGAGCTTTTTTAGATACTTCTAATTTTAAATCACTATTTTCAAGTTTTACATATTCTAAGTTAGTTGAGTCTATAACCTTTAATAGTTCCTTAATTTCATTGATGTTCATGTTGTTACCCCCTTGTATTATTACCTGGTGCTAATATTATATCACAAAAAACAAATTTATAAAAGAAAAAGTGCTGACTAGAGAATCAACACATAAATATATATTTTTAATTTTAAATTAACAACCAGTAACTTATATTTGTTTTAATTTTCCATTATTAATATAAATTATAAGTATAAAATGAATAAAATTCAATATTTTTTGCAAAATACAAGAGAATGCAAATTAATATCTCGGGAATTTTTAAGACAAATACCAATATTATGCAATTTAGACTTCGCTTTCTTTCAAATTAGTATCATTTTCTTTATTCTTACATAGTATATACTTTAGTTTATCTATTAAAATATTGCTATATAGGTTAAAAGTTATTAAAATTGCAGGAACTATAAAATAAACTCTAGCGCCTATAAAACCAAAAACTACTGTAGTAAGTATTAATCTTTTATTTAAAGTAAAAAAAGGTATATTAAAAATACTTTTGTCGGATGTTTCTGGAGTATAAGAATATATAACTCCAAATACCAAAGTAAGCATACAAAGTGGAAGTAGTGTATAACTTGAAATTATTCCCAAAAATCCTATACTTTCAAAATATTTGCTAGCACTATTTGTATAAACAAACATGTATCCATTTAAGTAGGCGCATATACATGATATAATGCCAAAAGTTCCTCCTAAGGATTGAGTGTACCAATTAAAAAATTTAGATTCCATATACCTCACCTCCTAAAACTGTATATATAATGATATGCACTTAAATAGTGAAATATATCTTTATATGCTTATGAATAAAATTTTGTTAATTTCATTAATTTATGTTTAAGAAATTTAAAGTATAGTGTAGTATATATTAATGTAGGTAAAGTTTTATAGTGCTTAATTGAGTTATATTATTATAGATTTAGTACAGGCTTAAAAGTTATTTATAGGGTTTTATATTTTTGTTGAGCTGAAAATTTATTATAAATGAAGGGATGTTTTCGCTTTGGTAGATACATTAGAATTTGGTCTTAAAATTTTATTTTTTATATTATCAATAATTTGGATGGGTAAAATAATGATTTTAAGAACTGATAAGCAAATAGTAATCAATCCTTTGCTTATTGGTATATCTGCAGTCCTTGTGATGTTACATACCTCACAGAATAACATTGAATTTTTTGGATTAGATGTCCAGTATATAAGAATAGTTTTGTATATAATATATTCATTGATAATTTTAATAGGAATATGGGCTACTAACAGAAGAAATGGAATTTTTTAGACAATCTATTTTTTTATAGGTGTCTATAAGGTTGCTAGTAACAAAGCGCTAATATTAGTGTTCTGTTACTAGCAACCTTTATTTTGATTATACACTTAAATTGAAAATAGAATGATTGAATAAGTTTACATATTATTTTACATTGACAGTAATTAGAACTTCTTGAGATGTATTTAAATCATTTTTGTTGCTTAATATAACTTTTACTACTGCTTGACCTGTTTTATTACCTTTAACTATCATATCTTCACATGAAAGTACACTCTTATCACTTACAGACACAATAAAATCTAAATCTTTTGGAAGGTTATCAGTAACTTCCCAGTATTTATAATAACTATCAATTTTCTTCGTAATTATTTTTCTCAAATCAATACTTTCACCTTTTGCTATATCAACATTATGATATTTAGAGTCCAGTTTATACTGATTATCTTTTGTATCAATAAAATTTAAATCGCAATTTACATCTACACCATTATGAGAAAGAGAATTTACTACACCGTCATCAATCAAATAATTATTGGCAAGATTGATTGAATCCATATCTTTTAGACTTAAAGCTTCTCTAGGAACTTCTTTTATATTATTGTTCCAAAAAATAAAATTGTCTACATTTTCAAGATATGATATACCTTTTAAATTCGAAATGCTCTCACCAGTTGCATAAAATTCTCCATCCAAAGCCTTTATATTGCTTATAGTTATCTCATCTGGGTTTATATATCGTTTTACAACTGCTCTTAGATTCGCATCAGGAAAAATATCTTTAAGTTGATTTTCACTTAAAACCTTATCATTTGAATTTATTGGACTTAAAGCTGCTGCAGAAATAATAAATGGTATTAAATTAGCTAAATTCATAGTACCCTCCCACATAAATTTTTTATCATAGTAATTTAATTTCTATGAGAGGGTTCTGTTTCCTTGTTATATATACCTACTTTCGTACACTTTATTAATATAAATTAAAATAAATTTCTACTATTAAACTTATAAACATATTGCTAGTTACGTTTTTTAGCTTCACATCTAAATATTCGCATACCTTGTGACATAAATTTGTCTTCATACTCTGTTGTAACATTATTTTTATACTCACTATTTCCTAAATCAAGAGAAATATTCTTCAATAGCCAATTATTTGCAGCAATTTCATTTAAACTAAACTCGAATAATTTTTCATTATCTGTTTTAAAGTGAATTTCGCCATTATCTTTCAAAACCTTATTGTACATTTCTAAAAATCTAGAATGAGTGAGCCTTCTTTTACTCCATCTATTTTTAGGCCATGGGTCACAGAAATTTACATAAATCCTAGATAATTCTTTATCATCAAAGTAATCTAAGATACTACTTACATCTCCCCATAAAAATAGTATATTATTCAAATTAAAGTCATCTGCTTTTTCAACAGCTTTTAAAAGAACTTCTTCCTTAAGTTCCATAGCAATATAATTTATATCAGGGTTCTGTTTGGCTAAAGTTGTTATAAACTTACCTTTTCCAGTTCCAAATTCAACGTGTATTGGATTATCATTTCCAAACTTCAAATTCCACTTGCCCTTTAATTTTTCTATATCGTCTCTTAAAACATATTTTGTATAACTTAAAAGTTTTTCATCTGCACCTTTTTTTCGTCTTCTTCTCACAATAGTTCTCCTTACATATAAAAAATTAGTAAAATACATTTTTTATTATACATTATCTCACAAAAAAATAAAAAGAACTCACTTAAAATAGAAATTTATTTCTATAAAGAGAGTTCTTAACTTACTAAAAAGTTAATCTTAGTGGCACCCTGAACAACCAGAGCATCCTCCTCCACCTTGATCTTTCATATTTTCAGGAATAACTCTAAATCCAAATCCTGTATCTTCTATTATTATATCTCCATACTGACTATACTCATCAGAGCTCATTACAAATTGTAATTCTCCAACTTCATAAGTTAAGTCATCTTCTTTTTTCTCATCTAAAGCTAATCCAAAAGAAGGACCTCCACAACCAACACCTGCAAAGTATACTCTTATATTATTAGGTTTATCTTGATTGTCTTTTAAGATACTTTTCAAAGTATCAATAGCTGTTTCTGGTAAAGTAATTTTCATTAAATCATTCCCTTTCAAATATTTTATTAAAACAATATCTATTATATACCCATATAAGGTACATAATCAATTAGTTTTTACATATTTTACTAAAACTTCTACCTAATATTGCTAATGCTTTAAAATATTTTATATGATATTTTATTACCTTAAGTAAATACCCTATCATAAACTTAGTAAACAAATAAAATTTTTATTCTAAAAAATATAATAATTTTATTTGTTGCTTTAATATTATAACACATTTGATAATGTCCAATTCATATATGCAAAATTTACTTATGTTATCAAGTCATATGTTGTATTTAATAAATCATTTTGATAACATATAAAAGTAAGATAAAATTATTTATTAAATACCTTATAATTATACACAAAATGTCTATATACATTAAATAGTATAGAGAAATTTTTCATAGAACCCTTTTTATAGGGGATACTTTATAAAAGAACTAAAAATTATACTATATAAAAATTTTCGCAGGAAAGTAACAACGTCATTAAGGATGCGAAAACACTATATAAAAACTCACAAATATTAAGAATAATGAAATACTTGAAATTACTTATATCAAGAAAATTTATATAATATAAACTGGGCAAATATGTTATAATATTAAATTGTGACAAGTTCATGGAGGTGTTTATATGAAAAAACAAAAGTCGCCAATTTTACTTGAAATGCTTGGACTATTTTTTGGTTGTATATCAATGAGTATTGGTATAAATATGTTTTTAAAACCACACACAATTGCTCCTGGAGGGCTTAGTGGTCTATCATTAGTATTAAACAAAGTTACAGGACTTCCAGTATCAGCTATCATGTTAATTATAGGTGTACCACTAGTAATACTTGCTTTTAGAATTATGGGTACAAAAAATTCATTAAAAACGTTATTTGGAACAGTCGTGTTTTCTGCTATAGTCCAATTAACAGACCCATTATCAAAGTTAAGATTTACTAATGACTTACTATTGTCTGCTATTGCAGGAGGAATCTTAGTTGGTATAGGTTTAGGAATAATGTTTAAATCAGATGCTTCTACTGGGGGAACAGACTTAATTGCACTCATACTTAGTAAGAAATTCCCAGGAATAAAAGCTACAAAATTCATGTCGTGTCTAGATGGAATGGTTGTTATATCTTCTGGTATAGTAAATCGTAGTTTAGAAACTGCACTTTACTCTGGTATAGCACTTTGTGTATTAATAAAAATAGCAGATATGATAATGGAAGGGTTTGACCATTCAAAAGCATTTTTTATTATTTCCGAGGAGCCTGAAAGTTTAAGACAAGCCATAACTGAAGAACTTGATAGAGGACTTACTATTCTTGATGGTAAAGGTGGGTACACTAGAGAAAATAAAGAAGTTCTATTAGTCGTAGTTTCTAAAAAGCAAGAACTTTATCTAAAGAGATTAGTTAAAAAGACTGACCCTACTGCATTTGTTATTGTTACAGATGTACATGAAGTTCTTGGAGAAGGATTTAAAAATTTAGAGAACTAATAAAAAATTAATACTTTAAGGATATATACTATTTTAATTAAAATACGATTTATTCAAAAAGAGTGTCTCGCGAACTAAAAAGTTAATGAGACACTCTTTTTTTTATAAAATCAAATGTATTTTAGGTATTTCAACAATCAAAAATAGGCTTATCTATATTTTGAGGCAACCACTTTATTGAAATTTTATTTAGAAAACAATCATTACTAAATAATTATCATAAATATTAAATGAATTATCATAAATATTAAATGGTATATCTATTGTTTTTTCAATTCATATTGATAACAAGGAATATTTTTTACAATGTTTCCAGCATGAATTTTTTTGATATATTTTCCTGTGAATTTAAATCCTAATAAATCTAATGATTTTGTAGAATTTTGGTTTTCTTCATAGGTTATTGCAATTATTTTATTTAAGTTTAGTTCTTTAAATCCATACTGTATTACTCTCTTGGTTATCTCAGTAGCAAAATCATGTCCCCAATAGTTTGGATTTATACATATACCTATTTCTGCTTCCAATGCTTTAGGATTTATATTATTAAACCCCATATTTCCAATAACTTTATTATCTCTTTTATATACTATAGCAAAGTGTCCAATTTTTCCTTTTTTATATGGATTTAGAAAAAAGGATTTTATAAATTTTCTTGTATCTTCTAAAGATTTATGCTCACTAAATGGTAAATGTTTTACTACTATTTTATTTTTATAACAGTCAAAAAAATCTTCAACATCATCTAATGATGCAGGTCTTAGTATACAATTTCTAGTTTCTAAGGTTTTCATTTGAGGATATTCAGAATCAGACATTTCTAATCCCCCTTTATACATTAATCTAAATACACTGTTCATATTTAAAATACGATATTAATTATATAAATGTTCTCAAATTAACCTTATTTTTATTTTCAATAAAAGCTAGTTATTATATGAATCTTTTAAACTTACTAACTTATCTCTATTTTTATATTAATCTACTTGTAAAATATGTATTATAATTTATATATTGCTAGATATCATACTTAAAAATTCTTTTGTTGCTAAGGACAAGGATATATCTTTTAAATGACAGTAACCTATATTTCTCTTAGGTATTGGCTCTTTTATATCCAATTTAAATAATTTTCCGTTTTCCAGATAATCTACGCTAAATTCTTCTATAACACAAGATACGCCAAGATTTATATACGCAAATTCTAAAAGTAATTCATGAGAACCCAATTCTATATCTGGGTTTAGTTTTATACCTTTTGATAAAAAATATTCATTTACATAAAATCTTGAATTTGCTTTATTTTCTAGCATTATTAAGGGCAATGTATTTAATTCTTCTAGTGATATTTTTTTATCTTTGTATTCTATGTAATCATTTGCACACACAAATATATCATGTATTTCAATACATTCAACAATATTTAGTGTATCATCTTCTATTGGCATGTTTATAATTGCTATATCTATATTACCATCTTTAAGTAACGATATAAGTTCTCTACTCGTTCTATTTATTGTAGATACATGTATATGTGGATACTTCTTATGAAAAATTTCTAAATATTTTAATAAGAAAAAACGTGCAGCTGTATCTCCTACTCCTATTTTTAGAGAACCATATTCTAATTTTTTAAATTTATTTATTCTGTCCTCTCCTGATGCTATTAACTTTAATGCAGTATTGACATGTTCACTTAGAATTTTTCCCTCTGGAGTTAATTTTACACCTTTATTATTTCTATAAAACAACAAAGTATCTAATTGTTCTTCTAATTGTTTTATTGACTGACTTACAGCTGGCTGTGACATAAACAATTCTTTAGCAGCAAGAGAAAAACTCTTATTATTTACAACTGCGTTAAAAACCTTATATAATTCAAGTTTTATATTCATATATAATTACTCCTTATGTCAAATATTAGTATTATTTATTTTACTTATAATCATATTTGAATTATAATATACATGGTACTAATATGACAATATTAATTCTTTAGGAGGATTTTAGATAATGGATAGATTAGTTGGAACTGTTTCAAGAGGGGTTAGAGCTCCTATTATAAGACAAGGGGATGACTTAGTTAAAATAGTTGTTGATTCTGTTTTAAATGCATCAAAAAGTGAAAACTTTAAAGTTAGAGATAAAGATGTAATTGCAGTTACAGAAGCTGTTGTAGCTAGAGCACAGGGAAATTATGCCCATGTTGACAATATTGCAAAAGATATAAAAGATAAATTTGAAGAGGACACTGTTGGTGTTATATTCCCAATTTTAAGTAGAAATCGTTTTGCTATATGTTTAAAAGGGATTGCAAAAGGATGTAGAAAAGTTGTATTAATGTTAAGCTACCCTTCTGATGAAGTTGGAAACCACTTAATAAGTCTTGACGAACTTGATGATAAGGGAATAAATCCTTGGTCAGATGTTTTAACAGAAGAAAAATATAGAGAGCTATTTGGGTATAACAAACACACATTTACTGGTGTAGATTATGTTGATTATTATAAGAATTTAATCAAGGATTGTGGTGCAGAAGTAGAAATAATATTTGCAAATAATCCAAAGGCTATTCTCGACTATACAACAAGTATTTTAACTTGTGATATACATACAAGACAAAGAACAAAGAGAATTTTAAGACAAAATGGAGCTAAAAAAGTATATTCACTTGATGATATAATGACAACAAGTGTAGATGGTAGTGGTTATAATGACCAATATGGACTTTTAGGTTCAAACAAAGCTACAGAAGAAACAGTAAAATTATTCCCTATAAATTGTGATGAAGTTGTAAACAAAATCCAAGGTAATATAAAAGAAGTCACAGGGAAAGATGTAGAAGTAATGGTTTATGGAGATGGAGCTTTTAAAGACCCTGTAGGTAAAATATGGGAGTTAGCTGACCCAGTAGTATCTCCTGCTTACACAAAAGGGCTAGAGGGAACTCCGAACGAAGTAAAATTAAAATACTTAGCAGATAATGATTTTGCTGACTTATCTGGTGATGAGTTGAAAGAAGCAATTTCAAAATACATAGTTGAAAAAGATAATAAATCTGATGATTTAACAGGAAATATGGTTTCTCAAGGTACTACTCCAAGAAGATTAACAGATCTTATAGGTTCTTTAGCAGATTTAACATCTGGAAGTGGAGATAAGGGTACTCCTATTATTTACATACAAGGATATTTCGATAACTATACAAAATAGTATATTTTAATTAGAGTTAAATTTTTTAGGTTAAATGGATTAACTTGAAAATTTGTTAAAACCTCTTAATAGATACGACTCTTCAAGTTATATCTATTGAGAGGTTTATTTAATGTTCCTAGATAAGATATATTTAGATAATTTAAACAAGATTATTAGAAATTTATATAATTCTAAATCTTACTTATGTCCTAGGATTACTCATTTTTGGAGTATATTTTATAAAACATTTTAATTGATTCTAAGTTATCATCAGTTATAATAGGTATACCACTTTCACTTAAAAACTTAGCTAAAAATTCAATACGCCTAAATTACACTTAAATTGAAAATATAACGTTGTTCTTATATAATTAAATTATACAACAATAATGTTATATTTTTTAAATATATTTTTACTAGGGGGAATAGAATTGAAAAGAATTGATGAGAGAAATACTATGTTTGCAAGAGCAAATTATAAAAAGGACAGCAATGCTTACAATGACTATTATAAGAAAAATCCTGACAAAAAAGAAATTGATGATAGTATAAGAAATAGACCAAATTTATGTAGTGAAGGAACAATGACTTACAACGAATTAAACTCTCCAATGGCAAGTAGTGCATTTGATTTTCTATCTGACATCAAATCTTTATGTGAAGGAAAAGTTTCTGATACTAAAGTAGATGTAGATGCAAAGTCAATGGCAAAAAAAATAAAGGGTCTTGCAAAACAATATGGAGCTTCTGTAGTTGGTATAACTAAATTAAGAGACTATCATATTTATACAAATAGGGGTAGACATGAAGAAAATTATGGTGAAGAAGTTAATCTAACTCACAAGTATGCAATTGTATTTGGATGTGAGATGGATAAAGAAATGATAAATAGAGCTCCAATGATATGTGAAGTTATAGAAACATCAAAGTGTTATGTAGATGCATCTATCGTCGGTATGATTTTAAGTTACTACATAAGAAACTTAGGATATAATGCTAGGAATCATATGGATGCTAATTATTTAGTAATGCCTGTTTTTATAGCTCGTGATGCTGGCTTGGGGGATATAGGAAGAAATGCTATACTTACAAATAAAGATTATGGCTCTAGACTTAGATTAGGTGTTGTTACTACAGATATTCCTCTATTAGAAGATGAATATGTTGATTTTGGACTAGAAGATTTTTGTAAGGTATGTAAAAAATGCGCTTTTAACTGTCCTTCTCATTCACTTTCTAATGATATTAAAATTAGTGATGATGGAAAATATAATTGGGTAATTGAACATGAGACATGCTATATTAAATGGAGATATTTAGGTACAGATTGTGGTATGTGTATATCTGCTTGCCCATTTAGCCAAAACCTTGAAACAATAAAAAATACTACTTCATTTAAGGGTAATAATGAGCTTATCCAAAAAGCTTTAGACGAGTATACTTCAAAATTTGGTAAACGAATATTTATACCTGGAAACCCATCTTGGTTAAAATAATTTTATTTAATAAAGAATCTGTCCTATGATAATAAATTCTAGGACAGATTCTTTATTAAAGTTGAGTTTCAAAGGTCAAATTTTCCACTCAATTTTTAACCAGAATGTTGTGTGTAATAAGTGTCCAAATTATGCATTTGCAAAAGTATATATGGCATTAACTCTTGCTACATATAAATTCTCATCACCACATCCAATATATTTAGCATATTTTTCAATCTTTTCTTTTGCATTTTCAACATCATTTTCATCGCTCTCCATTAACTCATTTATGTAGATATCCATTAATGATGCTTTATATTCTTTTATATCATAGCCTAAAAATTCAGTTAATCTCTCAATTTCCTTACTAAAATCTCCATCTTCTTTTACCAAAAATTCGTATACATCTTCCCTATATGGATTTAAAGTTATTATTTGTTTTACGACTTTGCATTCATCAGCCTTACCAATAAAACCATCTTTATAGTTATTAAATAAGGCATTAGATTTTTTTATAGATTCTTCATCAATATAAGAATGTACCTCAGTTATTCGATTTTCTATAAGGGCATCTACAACAGCATAATGAATTTTAAAACAATCATTGTATAAATAATTGCTCATTTTCTTTACTGTTGATTCTATTTCTAAAAAACTAGCGTGACCATTTTTTTTATTTTTATTTGGTATAATAAAAGTTTTATTCAAATTATTAAAAAGTCTCTTGAAGTCTAAATATTTTTCACAATAAACACTTTTAAAGGTATCGATATCTATAGTTATAATTCCAAAACTAACTATAGTCTCAATGCCTTTCTTAAAAGATTCCTCTATATATTTTTCTCCTAGACTTAAACCTCTATCAGATATTTGCTTTAGATTTTGAAAATTATTCAAACAATCTCTCTCAAAGTTTTTAGAAATTTCTAAAGCATATAATTTAAAGATTTTCCTTATCTTATTATAATTATTTTTTGTATCATCAAATCTGATAATAGCTCCATTTACATCAAAAGTAATCATTGAGTTTTAACCTCCCTATTAGTTTCATCAATAAAATAAATTTAATATAAACTTTATAATCATAATATTAAACTTATTTATACTATAATTATTAATTTGATGATAAATGCTATTTTCCTTCTAAATAAAAAATTTGTCTAAAGTTTTTAAAAAAATTAGACAAATCTTAGATTATTATTATTTAAATTGCTCCAAATACTCCAAATAATATTGGTATAAATATAGCTGGCAACAAATTTGCTACTTTTATATTTGTTAGTTTAAGTACATTTAAACCAAGACCTATAATCAATAAACTTCCAGCTGCTGTCATTTCTGTGACTACAGGCTCACTTAAAAATCCATTTAAAAATGATGCTCCCATACATATAATACCTTCATACAAAAATACAGATATTGCAGAAAACATTACGCCTATACCTAAAGAAGCAGTAAATATAACTGAAGCTATCCCATCTATAACGGATTTTACAAATAAAGTATCATGACTTCCTGTAAGACCACTTTCTAATGACCCAACTACTGCCATAGCGCCTATACAAAATAATAAACTAGATGATATAAAACCCTCTGCGATAGAATCTTTTTTATTTCCTTTAGAAAATTTACTTTGTAAAAAAGCACCCAACTTATTTACCCATTTGTCAATATCTATTAATTCTCCTATCAAAGCACCTACAGCTATGGATATTATTGTTACTAATGTATTTTTTCCCTCTAATGCTCCTGATATACCAATGTACAATACACATAAGGCAATTCCATTCATTATAGTATCACTTACTCTTTGAGGCAATCCACCTTTAATTATAAGGCCTACTATACATCCACCTGCAATTGCTAGACTATTTACTATTACTCCAAACATTTTTTCTCCCCTCGATTAGCTAATTAAAATTTACTTCAATTATTAAAATTTAAATGTCAATACTTTGGAGTGGATATTTTAAATATTCCAAAAATTCTTCAAAACCTTTTCTAGATATATTTACAGTTTTAGTATTTATATTAGGATGAAAATTTAAGTAATCTTCTTTAATTACATCCTTGTCTATGTAAAGCTCTACTTTTCTTTCTGTGTCATTTATCAATGAAAAAGGATTTACACTTCCTGGAAGAATTTTAAGTACATTGTATAATCTTTCAGGTGAAGCAAATGATAATCTAGAACTTCCTATCTTATCTTTAAGTGAGTTTAAATCGACCTGTTTTTCTCCTTTAACTACAATAAGGTAATACTTATTTCCTTTAGCATTTCTTAAAAATAAATTTTTACATTGACACCCTTTTGTTATTTCGTCTAAAATTACTAATTGCTCTGCCGTATATACAGCTTCATGTTCTACTACATCATATTCAATATTTAATTTATCCAAAACGCTATATATTTTAGTTTCATTTATTCTCACTTCATTTTCATCTTGCTCTTTTATAATTTTATCTTTCAAATTACTCATATTTCTCTTTTCTCCTTAAACACTTTGTTATTTCTATACCTCTTTAAGATATTACTCTACAATAGCCATTGCTCTTACCGGAGCACCATCAGCGTCATTATACTTAAATGGAGCTGCTATAAATAGGAATTTTTCTGGAACATTTTCTAAATTTGTAAGATTTTCTATGATTATTTTTCCTTTTTCAAATAAAATATGATGCACTTTAAAAATTGATGTATCATATCTATCCACTGATAACATGTCTATACCTATACCTTTTATATTAGTATTAGCTATATAACTTGCAGCTTCTTCTGTTAATGTAGGATAGTCTACATAGTACTGCTTTTTATCCCAAAACTTTGACCAACCTGATTTAAATATTATAAAATCACTATTTTTTATTTCATCTTCGTATTTTTTTAGATATTCTAATTCTATATTCTTATTTCCCTTTTCAAGCTCCAATACATAAGCTTTACCAACAAAATTTTCTATATCCAACTTATCTAGGGTATCACCTTTAGTATACATATGTCTTGGTGAATCCATATGAGTTCCGTTGTGAGAAAATACACTAATTAATGTTTCTTGATAACCATTTTCTTCAATAATAGCTACTTTCTTGATATCTGGTCTGTTAGGCTCTGCATATACAGGCATGTCGTTATGTGTAACATGAGTTAAATCAAAAACCTTCATTTTTATATACCCCCTATGTTTTTATTTTCTATTATATACCTAAATTCATTTTATTTCTATCAGATTTTATTCCATTATATACCACACTAGTATATATTTTTTATAAACTTCAAGGGATTTACTGAAAAATCTTGAAAAGAATTATTAGTAAATATAACATCTTCGCCTAAAAAACGTTTATACCTTTCTTCTTCTTTCTTTAAAGTAATTATTTGTTTTTGTAAATGATTATTAAAAACCATTATCTTAAGTGGAGATTTTTTTCTATTTGTTTGAACTCTTTTTAACATGTATTTTATGTGCATATCAGCTTCAGGAAATGAATATCCACAGAATATTAAAAGGTCAGTATCTCTTAAAGTTTTTTCTGTTTCATTCCAAACATTACTTAAAAATATGTTCGACATATTCTTAAAATATGTTGGTGGCACTATAATAGGTTCTGTTAATTCACTACACTCTAAACATTTTGTTTCTGAACTATTTTTGATAAGTTTCATAACACCACCTTCGTGTGGTGTAAGAGTTACACTATTACAAATAGGGCAATAAAGCCAATTTAATGACCCATGTATCTTGTATAATTTTATTAATGGTTCTTTTGGCTTTCTCCAATTTAACTCTTCTTTAAAATTTGTAAACTCCACACCATAATCAAGCATAATTGGCAAATCATTCTTATCTCTTAAACCCGTAACTGTATTGTCTATATGTATATCATAATTTGCACTAATAAAAGTAGTATCAAGAAGCAAATCATTTTCCAAAAGATTTTCAACCAAAAGTTTGTGATATTTATTATCTGTTCTAGGTGTATTATGAATTGCTTCAGCCATTAATAGTATTAAATATTGTCTTAAAAAACGTATACTATCACTTTTGTTATTTAGATTTTCTAGTCCAAAATTTCTAAATGCTTCTTTTCTTTGTTCTGCTAAATCCAAAAGCCCTAAAACTTCTTCAAAAGTAGGAAAATTTGCATTATCTATATCATCTTTTACTATATCAATTTTGAACATCTGTTTAAAGAAAATATATAATTCTCTATTCATATCAGTATTACAGTTTGTAGGATTTAGTTTTTTAAAATATTCGCTAAACAGCTCATTTTGAATAGGTAGATTTTCCGCTGCTGAAGCTCCTGCTCCCAAAAATATGGCTATTTTCATATAGTTCCTCCTAATATAAATATTACTATTATTTTTATATATATTAAATATTCATATCATTTATTTTATGATACAACAATAAAGCTGTCTCCTACTAGAAAAAATCCTATTACAAGACAGCCTTATATTATATTAAATCTTTAATAATTCATAAATAGAAAGAGCATATATTTGAGCAGCCTTTACAATATCCTCTACTATTAAGTATTCATTAGCTTGGTGTTCTGTTTCTGGTTTTCCTGGAAAAATAGCTCCAAATGCAACACAATTATCTAAAGCTCTTGCGTAAGTTGCTCCTCCAGATGAAAGTGGTGTTCCATCAAGACCAGTTTCTTCTTCATATACTTTTCTAAGTGTCTTGACAAGAAGCGTATCTTCTGGAACGTAGATTGAATCCAAGAAATCATATTCCTCATAGGTTAAATTGTATTTATCTGTCATTTTCTTTAATTCTTTTACAAAATCATCTTTTTTGTATGTTACTGGAATTCTTACATCTATTCCTGCAAATTCTTTTTCACTATCAATGGTTACTCTACCTATGTTTACTGTTAGTTTACCTGATACATCATCCTTACAGTTAGGAATTATATTATTTCCATTAGCATCTTCACCAATAGCCTCTGCTAAAAATTTAATTATATTAGAATCTATACCTATATTATTAAGAGCTATACAAAGTCTTGCCACTGCATTTATACCAGTATCACTTGCTGCTGAATGGACACTTTTTCCTATTATACAGATTTTATTACCTTCAACAGTATATTCAAAATTTAATTTATCAAGTTCTTTTTTTAATTTATCAGAGTATTTTCCACTATAGATTGCTTTTCCTGGAACTGCATTTAGAGCCTTTCCAACTGATAATTCTATATCACTTTTGCTAGCACAAGTCAAATGAACTTGTAAAAGTCCTTTTTCTGCATTTGTTATTGGGAATCTAGAATCTGGAGTAAATCCATAGTTTGGTATTTCTTCATTATTTTCTTTATATTTATTTATACATCTCCAAAGATTTTCTTCATCAGCTCCAAAAATGAATCTTATTCTTTTATTAAAGTCTACATTTAAATCCATAAGAGCTTTTACTGCATAAATTGCTGATATTGTAGGTCCTTTATCATCTTGTGTTCCTCTTCCATATAATTTACCATCTTCTAAAACGGCTTCAAAAGGAGGATAATTCCAGCTTTCTAAATCACCTTCTGGAACTACATCAACATGACCAAGTATACCTATCATTTTTTCACCTTGTCCTATTTCTGCATATCCATAATATCCATCTTTATATACTGTATTAAAGCCTAGAGATTTACATAAATCTAATATGCCTCTTAAAGCTTTATCTATATTCTCACCAAATGGACAATTTTCAGTTGCTTCAGATATAACACTAGGTATTTTTACACTTTCTTGTATTGAAGAAATCATTTCATCTTGTAGAGAATTTACTTTTTCTTTAATTTGCTCTTTCATATTATCACCCTTTAATTTTCATCATAATATACTAATAAATATTTTGACCTTTTAAAAAAAAAATATGCTTATTTTTTTAGTTTTTTTATAAATTCAATTGCTTTCAAAGTCCCCATTTTTGAATGGTCAAATGTAAGCCCACCCTGGAAATAAACGTTATAGGGAGGTCTTATTGGAGCATCTGCACTTAACTCTATAGAAGAACCCTGGATAAAGGCTCCTGCTGCCATTATGACTTCACTTTCATATCCAGGCATGTCCCAAGGAACAGGTTTTACATAAGAATCAACTGGTGCAGCTTCTTGTATACCTTCACAAAAACTTATTACTTCATCAGCATTATTAAGTCTAATACATTGAATAATATCACTTCTCAAATCATCGTATTTTGGTAATACATCATAACCTAATTTTTCAAAAGCTCTTGAACAAAAGATAGCTCCCATCACAGCTTGAGATACTATATAAGGAGCTAAGAAAAATCCTTGAAGTACATTTCTAGTAGTTCCAAAAGTAAGACCACATTCTTTTCCTATTCCAGGAGAAGTCATTCTATAAGATATAAGTTCAATTAAATCTTTTCTACCAGCTATATATCCACCTGTCAATGCAAGTCCACCACCAGGATTTTTTATTAAAGAACCAGCCATAACATCTGCTCCAACATCAGTAGGCTCTTTAGTATCTAAAAACTCACCATAACAATTGTCAACCATTACTATAACTTCTGGTTTGACAGACTTTATTACATCAATAGCTTCTTTTATATCACCAATTGAAAGTGATTTTCTCCAAGAATATCCTTTTGACCTTTGTATCATAACAAGTTTAGTTCTATCATTTATTTTATTTTTAATTCCTTCTAAGTCTAAATTTCCATTTTCTAAAAAATCTACATCATCATATGTAACACCATATTCTTTTAATGAACCTTTTTCTTCTCTTATACCTATAACGCCCTCTAAAGTATCGTATGGTCTACCAGTAACAGATAAAATTTCATCTCCTGGTCTGACTATCCCTTGTATACATAAAGTAAGTGCATGTGTACCATTTACAATTATTGGTCTTACAAGAGCATCTTCTGTATTAAAAACTTTAGAATAAATTTCCTCTATTTTTTCACGACCAATATCATTATATCCATATCCTGTAGTCCAGTTAAAGTGCATATCACTTAGTTTAGATTCTTGCATAGCTTTTAAAACTTTATATTGATTATACTCTCTTATTTCTTTTATTTCTTCAAACTTATCTTTTATATCTTCCATTACTTCTTGTGACAGTTTAAAAGTATCATCATCTATTCCATAGTAGTCTTTTAATAATTCTTTTGTCTCATTAAGCATTTTATCACCTGTCTCTTTATTATTTTATTTAAACATGTAAAGGAGACTATTTTACTAAAACAAATAAATTATAGTTTATAAGTTAGTATAAGTCTCCTCTCAATCATCTTAAATTAAATTAGTCATCTATCTGTTGTTATTATTATTATTTTGGTTTTGATTTGTTAGATTAATATACTTCCCAGGTTGTATAGTTGAAACAGCATGTTTATAAATCATGTTTTGTTGTCTATTATCACCTTCTATTAATATTATATAACTATCAAATCCTTTTACAAGCCCTTTAACTTGCACTCCATTGACTAAATATATAGTAACAGGTATTCTTTCTTTCCTTGCATTATTTAAAAACAAATCTTGTAAATTTAAAACTGTATTTTTCATTAGATTTGTACCCTCCCAAGATTAAATTGAACTTCTAAAATATTCCTACTTTATATTCTATATAAGTTATAACAAATTTTCAATATTAAGTTGTATACTTAAAAATTTATATATTATTTTATAGAATCTTTAATATATAAGATTATTTCATTTTTTAATTCGTCTATATTTTCATATTGGTCTAAATCAAACCATTTTGCTGTTTCATATCTTTTAAACCAGGTTATCTGACGTTTTGCATACCTTCTAGAATCTCTTTTGATTATTTCAATAGCTTCTTCGTATGTATATTCTCCATCTAGATACTTCAATATCTCTTTATAGCCTATACCTTGCATAGATACCATATCTTTTTTAAATCCCATACTTAAAAGTTTTTTGACTTCTTCAACCAACCCATTTTTAAGCATGATGTCAACTCTCATATTTATTCTTTCATATAAATGTTCTCTATTTCTATTTAATACTATTATTATAGGTTCATATTCTTCATTAAATTTTAAATCACTTGAAAAGTCATTCATTTTCTTACCGCTTAGACAAACTTCAAGTGCCCTTATAACTCTTTTAGTATTGTTCTTATGAATTCTATTAGCAGCTTCTTCATCAAGCGATTTCAACCTATCATGCATGTAATCTATTCCTTTTTCAGCAAGCTGATTTTGAAGTTCTTCCCTTAATTCATTATTGGCATCAGATTTTGCAAAATCCATATTATATATTAAAGAATTTAAATAAAGTCCTGTACCTCCAGTCACTAAAACACATTTTCCCTTTTCATTTATTTCATATATATATTTTTTTGCTCTTTGTTGAAACTCTGAAACTGAAAATGGATAGTCAGGTTTAACTTCATCTATAAGATAATGCTTTACTCCTTGCATCTCTTCCTCTGTAACTTTTGCACTTCCAATATCCATATATTTATATATTTGCATAGAATCAGCTGAAATTATCTCTGCATCCATATCTTTTGCTAATTTTATTGACAAATCTGTCTTTCCAACAGCAGTTGGACCTGTAAGTATTATAAGTGGTATTTTTTTCATAACATTCCTTTCTATATATTTTAAATATCCAAATATTTTACATAATCCTTTTAAACATTTTTTCTATTTCTGTCTTAGATATTTCGACCATTATAGGTCTTCCATGAGGACATGTAAATGGGTTCTCACACTTTTCTAGCTGTTCTAATAGACTTTTTATTTCAATATCATATATTTTATCATTTGCTTTTATAGCAGACCTACATGCCATAGATGCAAACCTCTCTCCTTTTAAATCATAATTGCTTGTAATCTCTTCTATATTATCAATTATTTGAAGTATAAATTTTTCAGTTTCAGGTACTCCAAATATAGTAGGAACACATCTTACCATTATATGATTATTGCCAAAAATTTCTAGCTCAAAACCAAATTTCATAAATAACTCCAAGTTATTTTCAATTTGAAGCATATCTACATTTGATACTTCAATAACCACTGGGTCTAAAAGTATTTGCATATTTATATCTTGTCTATAGAACTTCTCCATATATCTTTCATATAGTATTCTTTCATGTGCAGCATGTTGGTCCAACAAATACATAGAATCGTCTTTGCTCAAAATTATATAAGTATTAAATACAACTCCAATTACAGAATATCCGTATAAAGAAAACTTGCGTTTTGAACTACACAAGTATTCTTCTTCACTGTCCTTAATACTATCTCCTAAGTGATAATTTCCTTCATTTTTAATTCCATCAACTTGAAACTCTTCTTGTATATTATCATTTACACTATCTTCACTTAGATAATTAATGTTTTTTACATCATCTTCTACACTTGCATTTAGGACTTCACTTACTGATTGAAATTCATTTATTGGTTTTTCACTTAATAAAGTAACAACTTCAATGACTTCATCCTTACCTTTAGTAATATTACTATTTTTAGGAGTAGATTCTAATAAATCATTATTTCTTAATTTATAATCTGTACTTTTTTCTCTACTGTTAATAGCAATTCTAGGTTGTGTTTTTTTATCACTATAAGTAGCATATTTCCCAATAAGATTTGAGTGTATTAATTTAACCTTTAAAAAATCTCTAAGTTCTATATACACTTCTTGTTCTTTTTCAAATTTAATTTCAAGTTTATTGGGATGTATATTTACATCTATACATGATGGGTCTACTTCTATATTCAAGAAGCACACTGCATGTTTACCTATTGGAATTATAGACTTATAACTTTCTGTTATTGCATCTATGATTATTTTACTTTTTACAAATCTTTTATTTATATAGATATGTTGTAAGTTTTTGTTAGAACGGTATATATTGTTATTCCCTATATATCCATTCATTTTAAAGTGATTACATTTAAACTCTACATCTATTATATTTTCAGTTATTTCTTTTCCATATATACTTCTAATGGTGTTTACAAGCTTTCCATCTCCTGGAGTATTTAGCATCTGTTTATTGTTATTTGTATATTTAAATTGGATGTTTGGATTACCTATTGCAAGTTTATTTATCAAATCACTTATATTTATAGTTTCTGCATGAGTAGATTTTAAAAATTTCTGTCTTGCTGGTGTATTAAAGAAAATATCTTTTATAATGATTGTAGTCCCATTAGTAGAACCTATTGGTTCTTTCGATATTATTTTTCCACCTTCAACATATATTTTAGTTCCTATTATTTCATCTTTGGTTTTAGTAGTCATCTCTAATTTTGATACAGCTGAAATAGATGCCAATGCTTCTCCTCTAAAACCAAGAGAATACAAATCATACAAATCATCAATTTTTTTAATTTTACTAGTAGCATGTCTTAAAAATGATTTTTCAACTTCACTTGAAGGTATTCCTGTTCCATTATCTGTAATTTTAATTAAACTTTTTCCTCCATCAACTATATCTATAGAGATTTTATTTGCACCTGCATCAATGGAGTTTTCAATAAGTTCTTTTACTACAGAAGAAGGTCTTTCTACAACTTCACCTGCTGCTATCTTATTTATAGTCAAATCATCTAGGATGTTAATTATACTTTTCATTTTTACACCTCTAAGATTTTATTTCTTTTGCTTTTTTCTGAAGATTATAAAGAGAATTTATAGCATCTAATGGAGTCATATTTAAGATATCCAGATTTAGAATCTCTTCTGCTAGTATATCTCTATTTACACTATCAAAAGAGATTTGAGTTAAGGCTACTTCTTTTACAGAATCTTCTTGATTAATTTTCTCTTTATCATCATTTTGCTTCATTAAAGCAACTTCATCATTTAATGCTTTAAATTTAGAATTTAATTTATCATAATCCTTTTTTATATGTTTGTAGTCTTTTACTATAAGTTCATGTTCTATTTTTAGAGATTCATATTTATTCTTAAAATTACTTTGATTTACCTTAACTAATTCTTCGTCCAAATTACTATTAATTATATTATTGTTTTCTTTATCTCCATTTATTGCAACACTGTTGTAAACATGATTTTTTTCCAAGTCTTTAAGTATATATTTTGCTCTTTCTATGACTTCGTCTGGTAATTTAGCTAATTTAGCAACATATATTCCATAACTCTTGTCTGCTCCTTGAGGAATTATTTTTCTTAAAAATATTATTCCTTCCCCATCTTCTTTGACTGCTATTGAATAATTTTTAACCTCTTTAAACTCTTCTTCTAAATCAGTAAGTTCATGATAATGTGTTGCAAATAATGTCTTACATCTAATATTTTTTTGAATATATTCCACTATTGACCATGCTAAACTTATCCCATCATAGGTACTAGTTCCACGACCTATTTCATCTAATATAACTAAACTCCTCTCTGTTGCATTTTTTAATATAAGGGATACTTCGTTCATCTCTACCATAAAAGTAGATTGACCTTGAGATAAATCGTCACTAGCCCCAACTCTTGTAAATATTCTGTCTAATATTGGAATATCAGCGTACTCTGCTGGTACAAATGAACCTATATGCGCCATAAGCGCTATTATAGCAGTTTGTCTCATATATGTTGATTTACCAGACATATTAGGACCAGTTATTATGTTAATAATATTTTCTCCACTATTTAGATACGTGTCGTTTGGAACGAAATTTTCCTCACCCACTATATTTTCGACAACAGGATGTCTACCATTTCTTATATCAAGCTTATTATTTTCATTTATTGCTGGTTTTACATAGTTATTTATGTGTGCAACTGTTGCAAGAGATACAAAAACATCTATATTAGCTATAGTCTTAGCTACTTTTTGTATTCTGTCTATGTTTTTGTATATAGTATCTCTTATCTCTACAAATATATCGTATTCTAAAGATTTAATTTTTTCCTCAGCATGTAATATCTTTTCTTCTATTTCCTTTAGTTCTGGAGTTATATATCTTTCTGCATTACTAAGTGTTTGCTTTCTTATATATGTTTCATCTAGCTTTGCCTGTTTAAAGTTGGCTTTTGTTATTTCTATATAATATCCAAACACTTTGTTAAATCCTATTTTTAATGATTTAACTCCTGTTTTTTCTCTTTCCCTGTTTTCTATTTCTTTTACAAGAAACGCTCCGTTCTTAGAAATCTCTCTCAATTCCTTAAGTTCATCACTAAACTCTGATTTAATTATATTTCCATCTTTTATGGTTATTGTAGGTTCTTCTAGGATAGCTTCATCTATTAAATTGTATATATCATCCAACTTATCCATTTCTGAAACATACTCTTTTAGGATTTTTGCATTTGATAAATCTATTGTGTCTTTTAAATTAGGTAACTTTTCTACTGAATTTTTTAAGTGAATTAACTCTTTTGGTGTTACTCTTTCAAACGCTATCTTTCCACATATTCTTTCTATATCGTATATATTTTTAAGTATATCGTTTAAGTCTTCTCTCAATATAAAGTCATCTTTTATTTCTTCTATTACATCCAATCTATTTTCAATTTTAGATTTGTTTATCAAAGGTTCTTCTACATATTTTCTTAAAAGTCTACCTCCCATTGCTGTAGAAGTTTTATCAAGTACATGCAATAATGAACCTTTTTTCTTATTACCTCTTATAGTTTGAGTAAGTTCTAAATTAGTCCTAGTAAACATATCTAAAACCATATATTCTGATGAATTGTATATATTTATATTATTAATGTTAGATGTTATTTGTTTTTGAGTATTGTATATATAATTCAGAAGAATTGATAAGCTTGACTTTATGAGACCTTTGTCATCAAACTTTAGTTTTTGCAGGTAAACATCCGGAAAATATTCTCTTAATATGTTTATATCCAAATAGTTATCGCTAAAACTTTCATTTATGTATATATTACTTACAGTAGCTATATCTCTAAGCTTTTCTATAAAGTCTAAATCATTTATAATTATTTCTGTTGGATGGATTTTTGCAATTTCTTCAATGACTTTATCTTCATTTAAACATGTTGCATTAGTTTCTCCCGTACTTATGTCAACATAAGTTAGACCTATATTAGTACCATCCTTATATAAAGATAACAAATAATTGTTCTTTTTATTTTCAAGTAAATTTCCATCTAAAACTGTTCCAGGAGTGATGACTCTTATAACCTCTCTTCTAACAATTCCTTTTGCTGTAGATGGGTCTTCCATTTGTTCACCTATTGCCACTTTATATCCATTTTCAACTAATTTTGATATATATGAATTGGCTGAATGGAAAGGAACACCACACATAGGAGCACGTTCTTCTAAACCACAAGCTTTTCCTGTCAATGCTATTTCAAGAGCTTTTGAAGCTACTAATGCATCTTCAAAAAACATTTCATAAAAATCTCCTAGTCTAAAAAACAGTATACAGTCTTTATATCTATTTTTTACTTCAAGATACTGTTTCATCATAGGAGTTAATTTATTCATATCTATTTGCATTATCAAACCTCCTTCTTTTCTAATTAAATATTATATCATAGTAGGTGATTATTATTAACATAATATATAAAATTTTGACGTATAACTAAAAACAATCCAAAATGTATACTCGCATTTTGGATTGCTAGGTTTAATACTTATTAAATAAAAATATATATTATTTTTACAATAAAGATATTATTTCTTTTTTAAGTTTAATGATATTTTCAAGGTTATCTTCATTTAAATTTCTACTATCTATAATAAATTCTTTTTTTACCATTGATGGTTTTTTTGAAATAACATAAATTCTGTTTGATAGCATTATAGCTTCATCAATATCATGAGTTATAAGAAGTATCGTTGAATTTACTTTTTTCTTAACGTCTAAAAGCCATTTTTGCATAGATGTTTTAGTTAATGAATCAAGTGCGCCAAAAGGTTCATCTAAAAGCATTATGTCATTAGAGTTTACAAAAGTTCTCAAGAAATTAGCTCTCTGTTTCATTCCTCCAGAAAGTTCTGAGGGATATTTATCTTCATATCCATTTAGTCCAAACACTTCAAAATAAGGTTTTACCAACTCCCTTGCTTTACTCTTTTTTTCTTTTTTTAAAACTAGTGGTAATGACACATTATCTATTATAGTTTTATACGGCAAGAGTAAATCTTTTTGATACATATAGCTATATTTACCATTTACATCCACCTTGCCACTATTATAATCTGTAAGTTTAGTTATAATATTAAAGATAGTACTTTTTCCACATCCACTTGGTCCTAATATAGAAACAAATTCACCTTCATAAACTTCAATACTTATATCTTTTAAAACTTTAATATCTTTATAGACTTTTGATACATTTTCTATAGATATTTTTACTTTTTTATTGTGGTAAGAATTCATTTGTGTAAGCATCACTTGCCTTCATATCCTTATCTATTAATTTATATTCTTTTAAGAATGATGTATAGTTATTCCATACACTATCTTTCATTTCTCCCCATCGTGGTGAATCATCTTTGTACTTGCTTGCTAAATATTCTTGACTCTTTAATGCTAGTTTTTCATCTACTTCTGGTGCATGTTTTACTAAAATTTTTACTGCTTCTTCTGGATTTTTTATTGCATATTCATAACCTTTTGTTGTAGCTTTTAAAAACTTTTTAGCAAGCTCTGGATTATCCTTAAGCACAGTTTCATTAGAAATTATAAGAGGTGTATAATAATCTAATCTCTCATCTAAATCTTTTACTGGTATAAAGTTTAAGTCATATCCAATTAAATCAGCCTTAACTGCATCCCAGCCTTCGAATATCCATGCAAAATCTACAGTTTTCATAGCTGCAAAGAAATCATCTTGACCAGTATTGACTATTTTTAACTTATTAAAATCAGCTCCATTTTTCTTCATAACTGCTTTAAAAACAGCTTCTTCTGATGGAGAACCCCAACCACCATAAGTTTTTCCTTCAAAATCCTTAGCTGTAGTGATATTTTTTTCTTTTGGTGATGCAAATCCAGAAGTATTATGCTGTATAACAGTTGCTACAGCTTTTATTGGAAGAGGGTCTTCACTAGTCTTTGCATAAGTAACTTGTTCTTGATAGCTTATACCAAAGTCAGCTTTCCCTGTTGCTACTAAAGTCTCAGCTCCACTTTCGGGTGGTTGTACTATTTCAACATCTAGACCTTCTTCTTTGTAATAACCTTTATCAAGTGCTACAAATAATCCAGTATGGTTTGTATTTGGTGTCCAATCAAGTACCATAGTTACTTTTTTAGAAGAAGTATCTTTATCATTACTTTTGTCTTTATTATTATTTGAAGAACATCCAGTTATTGTTGCCAATGTAAAAGCACTTACTAAACCTAATATTCCTAATTTTTTAAAATTCATAATTGCCTCCCTCAAATACTTTTAATCTGTTAATCTATACCTTATAACAACCTTTTTTACAGCCTGTACAATTCCTACAAATATTAAACTAAATATAACTACTAATATAGTAGATGCAAATACTTTATCAAGTGCATATGCGCTTTTTGACCTAAGCATATAAACGCCAAGACCTTTCGTTCCACCTAGCCATTCTGCAACAGTTGCTGCCATTACAGCATAAGTAGCAGATATTTTAAGCCCAGAAAAAAATTTATCCATTGCCATAGGAAATTTAAGGTGAATGAATGTATTAAATTTATTTGAATTCATAGTCTTAAATAAATTTAAATAATCTTTATCAATATTCTCAATACCATCTACAAAACTTATTAATATAGGAAAAAAACAAGTAAGCATTACCATCAATACTTTTGGCATTGTTCCAAATCCAAACCATATCATAAAAAGTGGTGCTATAATTATTGTAGGTATCATCTGCGTAACCAACATAATAGGATAAAGACATTTTTTTATTATTGATACAAAATCCATCAATATTCCAATTACCAAGGATATTATAATTGCGACTATAAAACCAAGTATTGCTTCTCCTATAGTAACCACAGCATGCATGGATAAATTTTGATAATCTTTAAAAAACACATTAATTATATCTACTGGTGTGGGTAGTATATACTGAGGAACTTCTAAAACTCCTACCATAGATTGCCAAAGAATAAGTATAAACAAAAATGTTGCTATTGGATATATACTATCTTTGACTTTATCTATGATTTCTAAGTTTTTCATCTATAGTCAGACCTCCAGCTTTTTCATCTACTCTAGCTACTGTTATGACTCTTTCACATCCAAGGTTAAAAGGGATTTTATGTACCTTTTTTAATAACTCAAAAACTTCATCAAAATCACCTTCAACAGTAGTGCTCATTGCCCCTATCTCGCATTTAAGACCACTCTTTTCAATTTCAGCAATACAAGCATCTACTACTTTATACATTTCTTCTTCGCCTTTATAAGGTCTTAGTGGCATTACTGCTATGTCTGCGATTATCATTTAAATCACTCCTTTTAAAATAATTAATACCTACTAGGTATATTTTATTATTTATATTAAAATTTTACTACTAAAAACACAATATATCTAAATAAAATAAAAGTCTTATCCAAAATAGGATAAGACTTATTTTTATCTTTACTAGTCTCCCTACACTGGCATTATCCAAACAGGTTCAAAGGGTCGAGATAAAATCTCCTCTCAGCATATTAGCTCCCCAAATATATTATATCTTTTCTACTTGATTATACTACACTTATCATATTTTAACAAATTTTTTATTCATATTAGATATTTTATCCATTTGAAAATATCTAATGCAAAATGACACTTTTTCATGAAAATCTAATTCTATTCATATATACTTCTTGCAAATTATTAAAATTTAATTAAATTTTAATAATTTTCCATAGAGATAAAATTTTATAGTGAATTTTTTCATTTCATTATAACCATACCAAATTTATAGAAGATGAAGATATTTATCTTTGTTAAATTTTACTTTATTAGACTATCTTAACTTAAATTAATAATAAAGGTCTCTTATTCTAATTTATATATAAATTATATAATATAATTATTTTACCTAATTTATTTTTAAGAAATAAAATATTTTTTAAATTTTTAAATTTTTTAATATGTAACTTGAAAAATGAAACGTTTTCCTATATCATTGTAATTGTAGAATAAAACTAAATAGGCAAAACTAGAGAAATTTAGTGACGCAAAGCTATAGGGACTAAGACTTACAAAATGAGTTATGTCAGCCAGTTGCCAAAAAGATATTTTCTTTTTGTTTTTATGAAAGTTTTTTAGGGGGATAAATGATATATGTTTATAGATAAAATGGATAAATGTACACATATACTAACTGCATATATATGCAGTTCATACGATTACTGCAATTTTATAGACACACAATTAAATGATTTTATACTAGAATACGGAGAGAATGTAGTAGAATCTTGTTTGCATCAAGTAATGGTATTGGTAAGCAGATATAATTAAAGAAATTTTATTTTCTAGAAAATCCTTTTTAGTTTTATCTACGTTTTATAATGCATAAATAAACAATTAAAGTAATCTTTATTGTCTACTTTTTATGAAATAAACAGTTTAGTTTATCTCATATACTATTTACACCAATTATACAATTCTAATAATATAGATTCTAATGATTTCCACGTTTAGTAGATGAATATTCAATTCTTGGAGACCTGCTATTGGTACTTTAGAAGAACCTGTTACAGCAAATGCCAATGGACTTTTAGGAACATATCTTGTACAAACGTAATACCTATACCTTACAGAGAACTTATATACAATTAAATTAATTTTTTATCATTTGTTAATATATATTTATCATTATATTATATAATAATATAGATAGTTACTATATCTTAAATTAGATAAATCATAATTATATATATTATTGTTAAAACTCAATTATGCAATTTTTAATAATATTATTTCAGGAGGAAAAAATGATAAACGATATTAAAAATAAGTTCAAAGATTACAAGCCATATATAAACGGATATAAAAATATGAAAAGGGCATCTGTTTTAGTTCCAATAGTAGAGATAAATAACATACATCATATATTATTTGAAGTTCGCTCAAAAAATTTAAAACATCAACCTAACGAGATTTCTTTTCCAGGAGGTAAAATAGAATCAAACGAAACTCCATATGATGCTGCTATCAGAGAAACTTGTGAAGAACTAGGTACTTTTAATGACAATATAGAAATCATATCTAGTCTAGACCTACTTATAACACCTGTAAAATTTATTATACATCCGTATTTAGGATATATAAAAAACATTAATAATTTAAATATAAATAAAGATGAAGTTGACCATACTTTTTTGGTGCCTATAAAATATCTTTTAGAAAATCCTCCAAATACTTATAATAATACTGTAAAAGTTTTTCCTGATGAAAATCTACCTTATGGTTCAATCCCAAACCAAAAAGATTATAAATTTGAAAGTGGAAGTTACCCTATTCTATTCTATAAATATAAAGATTATGTAATATGGGGTATGACAGCAAAAATACTAGAAAACTTTTTAAATTTCTTATCAGAATAATACTTGTAAGTAAACATTCAAATTTTTAAATAACAAGTTTTTAAAATTTTCTAATTTTAAAATGTAATAATTCTAAAAAATACAAGAAATTATGTTTCATATTTTTTTATTTGATTATTGTTCAGTTATTATTACATAATTACCAATACAATTTCAAGGTAAATACTAAGTATTATTATCACACTATAGATAAATTATAGCATAATAATATATCTAATAAAGTTAAGATATGAAATAAATGATTTTAATGTATGTTTATGGTAAAATACAATAAGTTAGTAAACTATAAGTCAAAATATATGGAGGTGCTTATAATGTTTGCAGTAGGATTTATAGTTATATTCGCAATTGCCTTTTTCATTTTAAGTATATTGTTATTTAATGGAAAAGCAAGTATGCTATTAGCAGGTTATAATACTATGAGTGATAAAGATAAAGCTAGATATGATAAGAAAAAATTATGTAGAAGTTCTAGTATTGTTATTTTTATTGTATCTATAATGTTGTTTATTATGGCATTTCTTGGTTATAGAGTAGAAAGTGGACAAATGGATGAAAAAGAAATGTTTCCATTTGCTGTGATATTTATAATCGTTACAATTGCTAGTGTGGTTTTCAATATCTATTACTCTAACAAGAAATGTAAAAAATAATATTTAGTAGGCTATGCAGTTAATTATGAAAGATTAACTGCTTTTTTATGTTTATTCTATAATATATTAGTATATAATAAGGAAATACTAATATATAGTTAGGTAAAACTTGATAAAATAAAAATAGATGTACCATCAATTTACATTTTATATCAAATTTATTTATAATAAAAACTGAAATTAACATAACATATGTAATGTATGTTTTTAAAATTTAATATATTTTGTTTTATAGTACATCTATTTTAATAAGTTTACATAATTTTATTATATTGTACAGTATTAATCATTTATTAATACTCCATTTAATGAAAAAGTTCTAGGTTCAGTAATTCTAACCATAACTAATTTCCCAATTAAATCATCATTTCCTCCTTCGAAATTTACAAGTTTATTTTGTCTAGTTCTACCAGCAAATTTATTCTCATTATTTTTACTTCTTCCTTCAACTAGAACTTCAACTATTCTATTTTTATATCCATTATTTATATCTGCTGAAATCCTATTTACAGCTTCTAACACTCTATTAAATCTCTCATGTTTTATTTCTTCTGGTATTTGATTTTCCATTTTAGCAGCAGGTGTTCCCTGTCTTTTGGAATAAATAAATGTAAAGGCTGAATCATATCTAACTTTTTCAACTACATCTAAAGTATCCAATAAATCTTCTTCTGTTTCTCCTGGAAAACCTATCATTAAATCTGTTGAAAAAGCAATGTCTGGTACTTCTTTTTTAGCCTTTTCTATTATTTCTAAATAATATTCTTTTGTATAATGTCTATTCATTTTTTTCAAAAGACTACTACTTCCACATTGTATTGGTAAGTGTAAAAATTCACATACCTTATCACAATCTCTAATTGCATATATTACTTCATCAGATATATCTTTTGGATGAGATGTCATAAATCTAACTCTTTCAATTCCTTCTATATCATTTACTTTTCTTAGAAGTTCTGCAAATGTAACTGGATTTTCAAGTGTCTTACCATAAGAGTCAACATTTTGTCCAAGTAAAGTTATTTCTTTCGTTCCATTCGCTACAAGTTCTTTTATCTCATCAATTATATCTTCAGGCGTTCTACTTCTTTCTCTACCTCTTGTATATGGAACTATACAGTACGTACAGAAATTATTGCATCCATACATTATATTTACAAACGCTTTTAATTCAAATTTTCTATTACTTCTAAGCCCTTCTATTACCTCTCCATCTACATCCCAAACATCTACTAACATTTTGTCAGAATCCAGTGACTCTGTAAGTAATTGTGGAAATTTATATAGATTATGCGTTCCAAATATAAGGTCTACATGTTTGTATTTTTTTCTTAGTTCTTCTACAACATGTGGCTGTTGCATCATACACCCACATACAGCTATTTTCATATTTGGATTTTTTCCTTTTAAGTGCTTTAATTGTCCTAAGTTCCCATATACTTTTAGCTCTGCATTTTCTCTAACTGCACATGTGTTATATATTATTAAATCACTTTCTTCAACCATCATTGACATTTTGTATCCCATTTCTTCTAGCATTGAACACAATTTTTCTGAATCATGTTCATTCATTTGGCATCCAAAGGTTTGAGTAAACACGAGTTTCCTCTTTCCTGTTCTGTTGAAGTATTCTTCATTTTGTCTGTGTATTTGTTCTATATATTTATCTTGTTCTTGTATTTTCTCTATAGGTATTGTTACTTGTTTTCTTTTGCTCACTTCTATTCCTCCTAACTAATTTCTTATATTACACATAAGCTTAATTATATCAAATAAGAAAAATCTTTTAAAGATATTATTTTTCTACATACGTTTTGATGATAAATTTAATAATTTAAATATAGTATATTTCTAAAAAATAAAAATAGACATTCCTTATCATAACAGTAAAAAAGGTGTTTTAAATTTTAGTTTAAAACACCTTTCTTATATTAGAATAAACAATTTACTCTTGAATATAATAAAATCTATTCATTCTCAATCAAATAACAATTTTTAATATTAAATGTTGTCCTTCTTCAACTGTTATTATATCTACTTCCTGAGAAAGCATCATTAGTAACTATTCCATCTACATCACCTAAGCTATAATTTCTAACTTCATAATATGTATCAGAAGAATTTGAAATTATAGTATACTCTCCAGCAAGGAATTTCTAATCCAATTTTATACATATTACTTCCAAACTTACCATTCTTAGCCATACATACCAGCTTTTATAGTCTTTGTAGTTGGCTTAAAATCATCTTTAACAATCCAGTATTAATGTCTCCAATTCCATTTGTCACATTTAGATATTGCTAAATTATATTCGAATTTATATATCCTATAAAAGTATTATTTCATATTTAAGCTTGATAACTAACTCTTCTTATTGATAAACTAACAATCTTGAATAAAAATATTCCTGCAACTAAATTTATTAAAATAGCTGGTAATACTACTGCTAAAAATAAAGCTGTGAATGAAGCACCTGGAAGACCAACTATAGCCTGAGCTGCTAATAAAAAAATTGTTCCACTTACAAGTGTTCCTACTGGCATTATTATTGAAACTACTATAGTATCTTGTGTCTTCTTAGCTAATCTTTTTATAAAAGGCATTTTATAACTAATGCTCATTAATAAAAATACTATATTTGCTGTAAGAGTTTTATCTATTACATTAGGAATTTGACCTCCTGGGAAACTTGATGTAAGTGCTGTAAATATTCCAGTTACTATGCCTGCTATCAAACAAGTTTTATAATCATCTCTATTTAAAACTAATATTACAAATAACATTGCTAGTGGTATATCTGGTTTCATTGGTAATCCTATAGCTGGTGTAATTTGATGTATCAATAATCCCATCGCTAAAAGTATTGCATTTAAAGTTAGTTTTTTTGTATTTGTTTTCATTTTTGTAGTTCCTCCTGTTTTTTTAATTTTCAATTTGTTTTTTTGCCAATTTACTATATCATCATCTTTAACTTTGGAAATTCATAACATCTTTCTCACCACCCTCTATATTTTAAGTTTTCAATAAAATAAAAAACTCCGTCCTAAACTAATAGGACGGAGATTATCCGCGTTGCCACCTAAATTATATAAAAATTAATATAAAATCAAATTTTTATATATCTCATTATCAGGTACTTACATACCTTATTCGCTGTAACGTGCGACTGACGATAAAGTCTACTCTCAAAACTATGATTTCAATTTACTCCTCTAAGGGCCATTCATCAAATTTTTTCTTGCTAAGATTCCACCATCCTCAGCTCTCTATACTGAACCTAAATTTGACTACTCTTCCTTGTCATAGGATTTAATTTACTCTATTAAATTTTAGCGTTAAAATAATAATATTATTTTTCCTAAAAAATGTCAATATGTTTTTATAAATTTAAAAATATATTTTGTAATCTATTTTTTCTAAAACATAGTAAATTAGATTATGTATTTCTTTTCACATCCAAAATTCTATAAACAATTCCTTATAATAGTCTTTTTTTACTCTAATTCTCCCTCTGTAAGTTCAGTTAATGAATCTTGATGTAATAATCAATATTGTATATAATACAACAAAATCACATAAAGCAACTATATAATTTTTATTATTGTATTTAATAAAATTTTTTCTTTTTTCTTTTAACAAGTATTAGTATAACTAAAACTATAACAATAAACATAACTATTATCGAAAGTACCAATTTTGATAAAATATTGTATCTTCTTATACCTTGTCTTTTGTGTTTATTTAGAATTCCATGTCCATATGTTTTAGTTCTTATAGTTCTTTTTTTTAATTTCACTCTACTTTTACTAGATTTACTACGTTTGTGTCTAGTTTTAGATTTAATAGTTTTAAATCTAGTGTTATTAGATATATAATTCTCTTGTGTTGAAGAAATATATACACTAGAATCAGTAATAACTTCTGCTTCAGCTTGTAATGGATTTATAATGCTGATTATAAGTAAAAAAGATATAACTACTCCAATCATCTTTTTCTTTTCTTTCATATTTTCCTCCATCATAAAAACTTATGTCTAGTTTATTATAATATATTAAATTAAAAATTACAAAAATTTTCAAATCTCTTATATATTTTCTTATCTTTAATATTATTTTTATTCTATAGACTTTATCTTTTATTAAAATTTTTTTAAGTAATACTAAATTATGATACCTAGTACACAAAATACAAATTAAATCTACTTCAACTTCTGCCCATATTCCATCAATAATATATTTTAACTTAACAAGGAGATGAACCTACAGTTTCACTTAACTCCAAGCTAACAAATGAAGTAATTGATATTCTTATAGATGTTAATAAATTAGGAACAACTATTATGCTTGTAACTCATGACACCAAAGTAGCATCAAAAACAGAAAGAGTATTATTTATGTCTGATAGTATGATTGTTGGTGAAATTAAATTAGAAAAATTTAATAGTAATGATTTAAAAGAAAGAGAAAATAAACTGATAAGTTGGTTATTAAAGCTGATGACTTATTCAATATTTGATGCTAAAATATAATTAATAAAATTTAATTATAGGTGATTACATTATGAATATTACTAAAGGCATAACTTTACTCTTAACATTATCAATTGTAATATCTGCAGTGGGATGTTCTCCAAAAGAAAGTGCTAGTGAAGTAGCAAAAAAATATATTGATAGAATGAACTCTGGTGACTATGAAACAGCATATAGTTTATTAAGCAAAGATAGCAAGAAAAAAATTAGTCTGGAGAATCTTGAAGAATTTCAAAATATTTTAATTAAAACAAAAAGAATAATTAGTTATAAAATAGATAAAGAAAAAACTATAGAAACTTATAACTATGATGGAAAAAAGTATAAAAATGTGGTTAAATTAGAAGAAACTTTTGAAATAAAAAATCTTCTTTATAAAAAAGATGATTCTTTAAAGGTAAATAGATACTTTGTAGTTGAAAATAATAAATACAAGCTCTTGTTCTATGAAGATTTCAAAAAAGAATTTGGTATTAATAGTATGGATTTTGCCCAACTTAAACTTGATGATTTTGAACTAAAAACCTTTAAAGAAGTTGAAGTCATACTAAAAAAAGCTATTAGTATTAATCCTACTGACTCAAATCTTTATTATGCACAGGCATGTAATTATATGCGTTTCGATGGATATCCTGATTATTCAGATGCAACATACAATGCTTTAGATTCAATTAATAACTCTTTAAAGTATCTAGATAAAAAGGATTCTGACTATAAAAAAAATGCAAGTAATGTGTATAACTTAAAAGGAGTTATACTCATGTTTCATAAGAGATTTGATGAAGCTCAACAATATTTAAATAAAGCGTTATATTTTAATAAAGATAATGAAGATTCAAAACTTAATCTCAATATACTAAAAAATAATCTAAAATAGCTATTTAATTTTTAACTCTCTAAAGTATTTTTACATATAATTCATTGCTAAATCATAATTTTTGCAAAACTAATTACAATTTTAAATTATAAAGACTTATTGCTATATAACTATTAATCTATAACAATAAGTTTTTTATTTAAATTTAAAAATATAACTGTTAAAACTTAGTTATAAAAATTTAATTTGCTAATCTTAATAATTTTTCAATTATATTATTAATAATGTATTGACTAAATTTACATCACTACATCTCGATATTATCTGCTAAGCACTCTACACTATACATGTAAAGTTATCTAAATAACACGATTTCTATAATACATAACCTAAACATTATAATATGTCTAAAATAATAAAAAAGAAGGCATAAAGAGCTACCTTCAAGCTCAATATGCCTTATAAATATCTAAACTTCATTTTTCACTAATTTTTCTATATCTTTGATAATGTATTCTTTAGATTTTTTTCCAGCTATAGCATCAAAAATTGCAACAGCTTTTTTTTCTCCAAACTTTTCTGCTACATCATTAAAGTCTAAATATCTAACACTTTCTTTTGGTTTACCAAACATATAACACCTCTCATATATTTTTATATATTTATTATAACTTCTATATATTTATTTTTCACCAATAAACGTTAGACAAATTAGTGCCTTTATTTTTTTAATCTGATTTTACTTTCAAAATTCTTAACAAAAACAGTTTATTCTACTCTATAAATAAACTCAGAGCTAAAATAAGTGTATTAATAAATTTCTTTATATATTTTAGCTCTGAAATGCATTCTATTTATCCAAATATTATGATAGTAATTGATTGTCTTAGTTATTTCTAATTGAAATTCTATATAACAAATAAGAATATATAAATGGTAGTATTACAATTACAAAAATTACAAAAATATTATAAAAAGGTATGCTAATAAAAGCATTAATAATCAATAATATCCCACCAATAATCCAAATCCATCCAGCTAAACGATGTGTCTTATTCCAATTTTCTTCATCATTAAGAGCCCATGGTGAAATTATTCCCATAGAATAATTTCTCTTACATTTAGGAAGATAATTTCCAAATAAAATAACTAATATGCCTAAAACCAACCCTGTATAAAAATTAAAATCCAAACTAATTCCTGTTGAATACAAAACCATCATTATTTGTAAAATGACTGAAAGTATAGCAACTCCCCATTTTGATAAATGTTGCATAACGTTTGAAAAACTAGCTTTTTTAGGTTCATTTTCAAGTCTAAACCATGTATATAAATGGACACATAGCATTAAAAATGGTACACCAAAAGCTGCTATAACCTTTGGAGCATAATTATTTGGATTTCCATAATTATCAAAATGAATTGCAACTTCATTTGGTAATCTATTATAAAAATAGATTGATATAATAAATGGTATAAAACATATTAAAGTAGATAAAATAAATTGTTTATTTATCGCTTTTTTCATTATCTTTTTCTCCCTTCTCCATAAATTGTGAAAACCAAAGCATAACCTCTTCGAAAACTGAAATGTTTATTTCATAGAAAATAAAGTTTTTATACTTTGTCTCAAATATGAGTCCTGCTTTTTTTAGTTGAGATAGATGATAAGAAATTGTAGCATTTGTCATATTAAATTTTTCACTAATTTCTCCTGCTGACTTTTTATTCTCCCTCAGCATAACCAATATTTCTCTTCTTATAGGGTCTGAAAGAGCTTTGAATGTTTCTGGAAACCCCAACACCATCACCTCTCTATTTAGAATTTCATCTAAATAGAATATAACATAATTCTAATTTTATTTCAATAGCTATTTAGAAAAATTTCTAAATAGCTATTGAAAATTTTCATATGAGTATTTCCAATTTACTTAAGTTGATTTTATTCAATTCTTATTTTATCTAAATTTTTTAATTTAACAAAAGTTGGTGTCTCAAGATAAGCCTCTTTTCATTGGTGAAATGATAAAAATATATTTGATTTCATACAAAAAAGAATGACTCATGAACTAAAAAGTTCATTTTGAGACACTCTCTTTTATTTTGTATTTTTCCTATATTTAAAATATCACGCATATCATTATGCAACATATTCATATTTTTCTTTATATTCTCTTATCGCATCATTCCAAGCATCTTGTACTGTTACACCTCTTTTATTAGCAATTTTTTGTGCCAGCTCAATTATCTTCATAGCTCTTCTTGATATGTTCATAAACATTCCTCCCACAAATTATTATATATTTAATATACATAAATCAAAGTTATATATATATAATTCTTCTATTATAATATTACAATTTATATGTGTATTATATATGAACTACATTAGAAGATAACTAGAATTTTTATAAAACTATATAATTAGGTTAAGTCTAAAAGTTCTACAATTGATTATAAAAATTAAAAGCTCAATAAACTAAAGTAATGTTTGATATACCAATTTTATGACCATAAACAATGCCATTATTAAAAATATTGGTTTTATCATCTTTGAACCTTTCTTTATAGCAACTTTAGCACCTATATAAGCGCCTATTATCATTACTAATGCAAACACTATAGCAATCTTATAATCTACTTGACCATTTATCATGAATAATAACAATGAAGTTATATTACTTGTTAAGTTTAATATTTTTGTATTTGCAGAAGCATGTAAAAAATCATATCCATATATTTTTATAAATCCAAAAGTTAAAAAAGTACCTGTACCTGGACCAAAAAAACCATCATAAAAACCCATTACAAGAGCCATAAGCATTCCTAATCTTAAATTTTTCTTATTAATAGCTTCGAAATTATCTTCTTGCCCTAAATTTTTAGAAACAAAGGTGTAAATAGCCACTATTAAAATCATTACTACAACTAAAACATTTAATATATCTTCACTTATTGATAGCACACATCTTACACCTAAAATACTACCAATAATAGTAAATGGTACTAATTTTTTTAAAAGGTCATTATTTATTTTTCCAGACTTTGTGTATCTATAAGCACTACTTATACACCCTGCTGATGCTGCAAATTTATTTGTACCAATAGCAAGATGCACTGGCACTCCAATTGCCATAAGAACAGGCATGCTTATAAGTCCTCCCCCTCCTGCTATAGAATCTACAAAAGCAGCTAAAAATCCCCCTATACATAAAAAAATAATTGCAAACATAAAATTCCTCCATCACTCTCTTCCAATTTTTCTTACAATGTATATCTTATATAATCTTATTTAAGGTTTATTATCTAGGATATTCTTTCTATATTTATTTGGAGTTATATTATTAAACTTCTTAAATATTTGTGAAAAATAACTACTATTATTAAAACCTACTTTCTTACAAATATCACTAATACTCACGCTTCTATCTAACAGATATTTTTTAGATTCTTCTATCCTAAGAAGATTTATATACTCAGTTATTGAAACTTTATTTTTTTCATTAAAAATAGAACTCAAGTAATTTGGGCTTATAAAAAAGACCTCTGATATACTATTCAAATTTATATTTTCTTTATAATATTTTTGTATATATTCGTTTATATTTTCAATCAGATTTCCCTTATCTTTTCTCCAAAATGCTCTATTCTTATCAATGCATTCCTTGGAAAATTCAAATAACACATCCCATAAATCTTCATCACTGTTTACAAGTGATATTTTTTTATTGTATTTATTTCTTAAATAAGATATAAGTTTTAAATCTCCTAAATCTCTAAGTGCTGTTCTAGACAATACAAATATCATTTCCTGAATAATACCTCTAACATCATTATATATTAATTTCTTTGTATCTATTAGATTATAAACACCTTCTAAGTTCATATTTTTAATTTCTTTTTCAATATAAAGTTCTAATTCAAAAGGATATTCTTTTAAAGTATTATTGAACATATATATCGGATTAATAATGTACTCTTCTTCTAATAATCTACTATTTGCTTTTTTAAGTGCTTCTTCAAGCCTTATATTTTCTTTTCTATTCTTCAATATTTCCTCATCTTTTATACTAAGTTGATTTTCAAAGAAATTTCTCCTAGCTATTTCCTGAATAAATTCAGACATCATTAATAAATTTTCTTTTAATACATATAATCTACTTTTAGGATTTAATGGAAATTCATTGTAAATTTTGTTTATGTATTTTATGTCAATCTCTGAACTACTTGATAATTCAGATAAATTTTTATCTATATCAATAGACTTATATACTATAAAATTACCACATTCTATATATCCAACTATATTTTCTTCTAATACTATAGGTATCTCTAAACTGGAAACACCATACTCACAATGATACACTTTTGCAAAGTTATCATTATTTATGCTTTTAACAAGCTTTTTAGTGCACATTTTTATACCTTTACAAATATCGCAAAATTTGTTTTCTTTCTTAGTCTCAAATATTTTTTTGTGTTTTGAATCATATACAGATATTCTAAGATTCAATATATTAGATATTTGATTTGCAAGATTTTCAATTATATTTACATTAATTAACTCTTGTATAGTGTTTTCAGAAAATATGATAGGTATTTGTCTCAAGCTTGAAAATTTATGAGGAACATAAGTGATTAATATTACTAAATCGATTTTACCAGTGTTTATAATTTCATGTTCTGAACATGGTGGACAATAAACTATAGATGTCTCCCTTATATTGACCTTTTTGCCATCAACTATTTGTATTCCTTCTCCCTGAATTACATATAAAAGTTGTTCTTCACTTAAATGAAAATGCTTTTCTTGACAGTTCCCTGGAAAAAATCTTACAATCCCAGCACTAAGTCTATTAAATTGTGTTTTTGATGGTTCGTGTATCCATGTAACCTCTCCCCAATCAAATCGTTGTACCTCATTATCTGACTCACTAAAATACTCCATAAGCTCACCTCTTAGTTTTTGTCTAAATATTTTTTCTTTATTATGTTAAAATAATATCATCACCATCAATTTTCATTACAATAAGACAGTATTCTTTTAATACTCCTACAACTATAATTGTACTTGATTTACTACAGTTTAGCTTTTTGATACATCAATAGACTTTACAATTCCTTTTTTATTCTGTAAAATCAGTACTTTCTCCAAATAATTATATTTATAAAAGAAAACATTTTTACTACTTACATTAATATATCTTATAATAATTTTCATTAAATCAAATAACATATGGAGAAATATTTGTTATTTTTGATGCATCAGTTATGGAATATTTCATATTTTTACCTCCCTAAAATTTTATATGAATAAGAACATTATAAAAATACTTTATATAATAGTCAATAAAAAGTATTGACTTCAAGTTAGGTTGAAGTTGTATTATTTGAAGTGGAAAAAGGAAAGAATGATATAAGTAAAAAAATAGATACTGGGATATTTCTAATTATTTTTGGAAACCATATATATTATAGTAAGTTTTTGGGATATGATTTTTAAAAATTATATTCTATTATCTAAGAATATAGATTCTATATCAAATAGATGGATTAAGAAACTTGAGTCTACAAAATAATATACTTAAAACAAATGGTAGTTTACCAATATAATGAAATTAGTCCTGTTTTAAGAATTCATTTCTTTATTCAGCTTTTTTACTTTTATTCCATCTTTTTCGTTACTTAGCTTTATAAACTCCAATATATTCATAAATATATTCCCAATTACTCACCTTTTCATCCAATTTTTCTTTAGATTTACTTACTTTTATAAGCCAAAAATATTTATATTAAAGTATAGTAGGGCCTAATATATTAAAATATTTTTTCAAAAAAAGTAAATCTATCCCATATTATTCAAATAAAGAAAAAATAAGCTA